>CANRBS010000013.1 GCA_947628895.1 uncultured Bacilli bacterium | reverse complement strand
TCATCAGGAATTAGGTACAATAGCGTTATAAAACTTTTTGATTGCTCAAAAACTTTCATAACTTGCTAAACATTATAACATATTTTTCACGATTTTTTAACAAAAAATAAAATTCCATTTAAGGAATTTTATTTATTATATTTTAAAATTTAGTTTTCTAAAGCACCTTCTACTACTTCTTCATTTTTATCATCTGTTAAGAATTTTTCTTCTAGTACTTCAGCAGCATCGTCATCTAAAAGTTCATTTTTTAGCATAACTTCAATATTATTATATTGTTTTGCTCCAGTACCAGCAGGAATTAATTTACCAAGAATAACATTTTCTTTTAAACCATTTAACATATCTACTTTACCACGAGTAGCAGCATCTGTTAAGATTCTTGTTGTTTCTTGGAATGATGCAGCTGATAAGAATGAATCTGTTTCTAATGATGCTTTTGTAATACCAAGCATTACAGGTTTTCCTGTAGCAGGTACTCCACCATTTAAGATTACTGGTTTATTAATTTCAGCAAATTCTCTTAATGGAACACTTAATCCTTCAATTAAGTTTGTATCTCCTGGATCTACAACTTTAATCTTAGTAATCATTCTTCTAATAACTGTTTCAACATGTTTATCATTAACATCAACACCTTGAGATTTGTAAACTTTTTGAATTTCTTTTAAGATATATTCTTGTACAGTTGTTGGGTCAGTTACAGCAAGTAATTCTTTTGGACTAATACTTCCTTCAGTAAGTGCTTGTCCTGCGACTACTTGTTCACCTTTTTCAACTTTAAGTTTAGCATTGTATTGTGTTACATGTTCACGAGTTTCAACATCATTAGTAATATAGATTTTAAATCTATTATTTTTATCATCAGTGATTTTTGTAATTTTACCATCAATTTCAGCAATTGTTGCTTTAGCTTTTGGTATTCTTGCTTCAAATAACTCTTCAACTCTTGGAAGACCTTGAGTAATATCAGCAGCTGATGCAACACCACCAGTGTGGAATGTACGCATTGTTAACTGAGTACCTGGTTCACCAATTGATTGAGCAGCCATAATACCAGTTGCTTCACCAACTTCTACTAAGTTACCAGTAGCTAAGTTAATACCATAACATTTTTGACATATACCATTTGGACATCTACATGTAAGTACACTTCTGATTTCCATTTTAGTAATACCAGCATCAACAATTTTATCAGCTATTCTTTCAGTAATTAATGCACCTTTATCAATTAATACTTCTTTTGTTTCTGGGTGTAATAATTTTTGATTAGAATATCTTCCTACTATTCTATCTCTAAATGATTCAATTACGGCACCACTCTTTTCATCTGTGAATGCTTCTACTTCAATACCTTGAATAGTTCCACAATCTTCTTCTTTTACAATGATATCTTGTACAACATCAACAAGTCTTCTTGTTAAGTATCCAGCATCTGCTGTCTTTAATGCAGTATCTGCTGTACCTTTTCTAGAACCGTGTGTTGATAAGAAGAATTCTTGAACATCTAATCCTTCACGGAATGAAGCTAGAATTGGGATTTCTACTTGTCCACCATCTGGTTTAGCCATAATACCTCTCATACCAGCAAGTTGTCCTAATTGGTTAGCAGAACCTCTGGCTCCAGAGTTTATGATCATTGAAAGTGGATTTTCAACATCTTCTTTTAATATATCACCAAGTTTACCTTGAACAGTATTAGTAGCATCAGTCCATAACTTAATTACTTTATTATGTCTTTCTTCATCAGTTATAAGACCACGCTTAAATTGTTTATTAATTTTATCTATTGTTGCATTAGTTTCATCAATAATAGTTTGCTTTTCAGCATTTACAGGTATATCACTAAGTGAGAATGTAATACCTGATTTAGTACTATATTTAAATCCTAAATCTTTTAATTTATCTAAGAATATAGAAGTTTCTGTAGTTTTATATCTCTTAAATATTTGAGCTATAATTTTTCCTAAATCTTTTTTAACTAAAGCAGGAACTACAGGCATTTTAGCAACTTCTTCTCTTAAATTCTTACCTCTTTCAATAAAGAATTTATCTGGAGTCATAAATTCAATATTCTCTTTACTTCCTTCATTAATATAAGGATATGTATCTGGGAATATTTCATTGAATATTAATTTTCCAGCAGTAGTTACTAAATATTTTTCTTTTTGTTCATCAGTCCATACTTTATGTTTGAATTCTTTTGCAGGAATACAAATTCTTGTATGAAGTGTTATATCTCTTCTTTCATAAGCCATTAAAGCTTCATTTGCATCTTTATATGCTTTACCTTCGTTTTCTTCACCAGGAAGTTCTAGTGTTAAATAATAGTTACCTAAAACCATATCTTGTGAAGGTGTAACGATTGGTTTTCCATCTTTAGGGTCTAAAATGTTATTAGCACCTAGCATTAGAAGTCTTGCTTCTGCTTGAGCTTCTTCACTAATTGGAATGTGAATAGCCATTTGATCCCCATCAAAGTCTGCATTGAATCCACCACAAACTAATGGGTGTAATCTTAAAGCTTTTCCACCAACTAATACAGGTTCAAATGCTTGAATTGAAAGTCTGTGTAAAGTTGGAGCACGGTTTAATAATACTGGATGTTCTCTTATTACATCTTCAACTACATCCCATACTCTTTCATCTTGAACATCAATAATCTTCTTAGCAGCTTTGATATTGTGAGCAATACCTCTTTCTACTAATTGTTGCATTACATATGGTTTAAATAGTTCTAATGCCATTTCTTTTGGAACACCACATTGATACATTTTTAAACTTGGACCTACTACGATAACAGAACGACCACTATAGTCAACTCTCTTACCTAATAAGTTTTGTCTAAATCTACCTTGTTTTCCTTTTAACATTGAAGATAGTGATTTTAAAGGTCTATTTCCTACACCTGATACACTTCTTCCTCTTCTACCATTATCAATTAATGCATCTACTGCTTCTTGAAGCATACGCTTTTCATTTTGAACAATAATTGTAGGTGCTTCTAATTCTAATAATTTTTTAAGGCGGTTATTTCTATTAATAATTCTTCTATATAAATCATTTAAATCACTAGTTGCAAATCTTCCACCTGGAAGTTGAATCATAGGTCTTAAATCTGGTGGTATAACAGGAAGAACATCAAGAATCATCCATTCTGGTCTGTTACCACTTTCTTTAAATGAATTTAAGCAATCTAATCTCTTTAATAATCTTAATTTCTTTTGACCTTGTGCTTTTTCTACTTCTTTTTTAAGTTCTTCTATTTCTTTATCAAGATCAACTTCAGTTAATAATTCTTTAATTGCTTCAGCACCCATACCTACTTTGAATCCATCACCATATTTTTCATAATAAGCTCTGTATTCTTTATCAGATAGGGTTTGTTTTTTAGCAAGAGGTGCAATTCCTGGATCTAATACTATATAACTTACGAAATATAATACTTCTTCTAATTCTCTTGGACTAATATCTAAAACTAGTCCAATTTTAGGAGGTACACCTTTTGCATACCAAATGTGGCTTACAGGACTAGCAAGTTCAATATGTCCCATTCTTTCTCTTCTAACTTTTGCTCTTGTTACTTCTACACCACATCTATCACAAACTACATTTTTATATCTTAGTCTTTTATATTTTTTACAAGCACATTCAAAGTCTTTTGTAGGACCAAATATCTTTTCACAGAAAAGTCCATCTCTTTCAGGGTTTAATGTTCTATAATTGATAGTTTCTGGTTTTTTAACTTCTCCATAAGACCATTCACGGATTTTATCAGGAGATGCAATACCTATACGTATTCCATCAAAATCGTTAACTTCCATCATTATTCTTCACCCCTTTCATAGTCATCTAAACTATAATCATCAAGTCCATATTCTTCTTCATATTCAAGATCTTCTTCTGTTGGCTCTGCATCATCAAATTCATCACCAAATTCATCTTCCTCATCTTCTTCATCTTGAACGGCTTCATAATCACTTGTATCTTCTTCAGTATCCTCTACTTCAGGTTTACCAATTTCTTCTATTGAAACTGGAGTGTCTTCTTTGTCTTCTTCCATTTCAAGTTCTTTAATGTCTTTAACAGATCCATCTTTATTAATTATTTGAATATCTAATCCTAAAGCTTGGAATTCTTTAATTAATACTCTAAAGCTTTCTGGCACTCCTGGTGCTGGGATTGGTTTTCCTTTAACAAGTGCTTCATATACTCTTACTCTTCCAACTACATCATCTGATTTAATTGTAATAACTTCTTGTAAGATATGAGCAGCACCATAAGCATATAATGCCCAAACTTCCATTTCTCCAAATCTTTGACCACCAAATTGAGCTTTACCACCAAGTGGTTGTTGTGTAACTAAACTATATGGTCCAGTAGCACGAGCATGGATTTTATCATCAACCATATGTACAAGTCTTATCATGTACATAACACCAACTGATACTCTTTTATCAAATCTTTCACCTGTACGACCATCATAAAGCCAAGTCTTATAATCAGGATCAAGTCCAGCAGCAGCTGTTTCTTCTTTAATATCTTCTTCAGTTGCACTATTGAATATTGGTGTAGCATAGTGAACACCTAATTTCTTACCAGCCATACCTAAGTGTAACTCTAAGATTTGCCCTAAATTCATACGAGATGGAACACCTAATGGATTTAGTATTACATCTACTGGAGTACCATCTGGTAAATATGGCATATCTTCTTCTGGTAATATTAATGAGCAAACACCTTTATTACCATGTCTTCCTGCCATTTTATCTCCAACTTGAATTTTTCTCTTCTTAATTATATATACTCTTACAACTTTTGATACACCAGCTGGAAGTTCATCACTATTTTCTTTAGTAAATATTTGTACATCATGTACAATTCCTGAACATCCATGTGATACTCTTAGTGAAGTATCTCTAACTTCTCTTGTCTTTTCACCAAAAATTGCATGTAATAATTTTTCTTCACTTGATAATTCTTGCATTCCTTTTGGAGTAACTTTTCCAACAAGAATATCATTTTCTTTAACTTCAGTACCTATTCTTACGATACCATTTTCATCTAAATTCTTACGGGCATCTTCACTAATATTAGGAATATCTCTTGTAAATTCTTCAGGTCCTAATTTAGTATCTCTACATTCAACTTCTTTCATTTCAATATGTACAGAAGTATACACATCGTCTTTAACTATTCTTTCATTTAGAATAACAGCATCTTCATAGTTATAACCATTATAAGTCATAAATGCTACAACTACATTTTTACCTAAAGCTATTTCACCTTTATCAGTAGAAGGTCCATCAGCAATAATTTCACCTTTGTGTACTTTTTCACCAGTTTTAACAATTGGTCTTTGATTATAACAAGTTTCATTATTACTTCTTTGATAACTTACAAGTTCATAAGTTCTCTTTTCATCTATACCTTTTACTATAATCTTCTTAGCATCAACATATTCAACAACACCATCAATATCACATACTACAGAGCATCCTGAATCTCTTGCTATTGCTGCTTCTACACCAGTTCCAACAATTGGAGCTTCTGTAATCATTAGTGGTACTGCTTGACGTTGCATGTTAGCTCCCATTAGTGTTCTATTAGCATCATCATGTTCCATAAATGGAATCATACTTGTTGTAACAGAAACTATTTGTGAAGGAGAAACATCTATATAATCTACTTTATCTTTTGTAACGATTAAGTTATCTTTATTATATCTAACTGGTACTGTATTATCTAAAATGTTTCCATCTTTATCAGCTTCTACAGTAGCTTGACTAATATAATAATCTTCTTCTTCATCAGCAGTCATGTAAACTATTTCATCAGTTATTCTAGAATTTACTACTTTTCTATATGGAGTCATTATAAATCCATATTCATTTATTCTTGCATAACTTGCAAGTGAAGTAATAAGTCCAATATTTTGACCTTCTGGAGTTTCAATAGGACAAATTCTTCCATAGTGTGATGGGTTAACATCACGAACTTCCATACCTGCTCTATCTCTTGAAAGTCCTCCAGGACCAAGAGCACTAAGTCTTCTCTTATCATTTAATTCTGATAATGGATTTATTTGATCCATGAATTTTGATAATTGGCTACTACCAAAGAATTCTTTTAAAGCAGCAGTTACTGGTCTTATATTAATTAATGATTTAGGAGTAACAGCATCAATTTCTTGTGTTGACATCTTATCTCTAATTTGTCTTTCCATACGAGCAACACCTATTCTAAATTGATTTTGAATAAGTTCTCCTACTTGTCTTACACGTCTATTTCCTAAGTGATCTATTTCATCATATTTACCAATACCATATAATAAACAAATATAATATGATAGGGATGCATATACATCTGAAATAGTAAGTCTCTTAGTATCAATAGTTTGATCATTACCTATAACTTTTATTACTTTTCCTGAATCGTCATTAGCATATACTAAAACTTCTTGAATTTTATTATATGTATCAAGTTCTTCATTTATAGTAACTTCTTTTACACCATAACCTTCATTAAAATAAGGTTTAATAGTTTCAAGAATGTCTTTTGTAATTACTGTTCCTTTTTTAACAATAACTTCTTTTCCTATTTTTATATCTTCCGCTATTTTATTATTTACAAGTCTATCTAAAACATTAAGTTTTTTATTGAATTTATATCTACCAACTTTACCTAAATCATATCTAAATTTATCAAAGAATCTTACGATTAATTGGTTTTTAGCTGAATCTAATGTAGCTGGTTCACCTGGTCTTAATTTTTCATATATTTCAATTAATGCTTCATCAGTATTCTTAGTAGAATCTTTTTCTAAAGTATTAATTAAATATTCATCTTGACCAAATAATTCTAATATTTCTTCATCACTTGAAAGACCTAATGCACGAAGTAATGTAGTAACTGTAACTTTTCTAGTTCTATCAATTCTTACATATAAAATACCTCTAGCATCAAGCTCATATTCTAGCCATGTTCCTTTATTAGGTCTAACTTCACTTGATATTATGTTTCTACCATTCTTATCTACTTCATTTTTGTAATAACAAGATGGTCCCATAACAAGTTGAGAGTTAATAACTCTTTCAGCACCATTAATAATAAATGATCCTGTATCAGTCATTAAAGGCATATCACCTAAATATACTTCTTGTTCTTTTACTTCTCCTGTTTCATTAATAAATAATCTTGCCTTAACTTTTAAAGGTGCAGCATAAGTAGTTTTTCTTTCTCTACTTTCTTTTACAGAATATTTAGGCTCATCAAAATAATAATCACCAAATTCTAGTGATAATGAACCTGAAAAACTCTCTACTGGGAAAATATCATCAAATACTTCCTTAATTCCTTCCTTTAAAAATAAGTCAAATGAACTCTTTTGAACTTCTAATAAGTTAGATAGTTCTAAAGTACTATACTTTGTTGAGAAACTTCTTCTTTCTCTATGGTCACCAAATTTAACTGTTTTGTATGCCACTATTTCACCCCAATCCTAAATTTTTAAAGAACACAAATTTTAAAAAATAAAACTGTACTGCAATATAAAATTTTAACACAATGTTTTCTAGTAAGTCAATCTTTTTTTAATAATTTTTACAAGTTTTTTACTCTTAAAATAAAATATCCTTTATCTCTATTAATTATTTCAACATTACTTTTTTCTTCTAATATCTTTTTAATTGATACCGCACCTTGATCTTTTCTAATAACAAAATATAAATATCCGTTTTTATTTAAATGTTCAAGAGCACCTTCTAATATTTCTAATAGTTTTACTTTTCCTACTCTAATTGGTGGATTAGTAATAATAACATCATATTTATCATATACATTTTCATAAGCATCACTAATGAAAGCTCTACCTTTAAATTCTTTATATCTTTTAATATTTCTATTTGTTAGATGTACTGCTCTTTTATTTACATCAATCATATCAACGGATGAATTATTGATAATACTAATAACTATACCAATAAGTCCATAACCACATCCTACATCTAAAACTTTTTTACTAGTGTTATCTATACTTAAATATGTTTCTAAGAGTAGTTTACTTCCATAATCAATTGCTTTTTTACTAAATACACCATTATCACTATAAAACACGAAAAAAGAAGAATTATATTTATAACTTAACTCTCTAATTTCACTTTTTAAGTTCGTATCATTTTCAAAATAATGACTCATAATTCTCCTTTTTCATAAACTTACAATATTTAAATACACAGAAAGACCTTTTATAAAGGCCTTACATAATTAAGCTAATTCTACAGTAGCACCAGCTTCTTCTAATTTAGCTTTTAATTCATCAGCTTCACTAGCAGGAATTCCTTCTTTAACAGTTCCACCAGCATCAGCAATATCTTTAGCTTCTTTAAGTCCAAGACCAGTAGCTTCTCTAATTACTTTAATTACTTGTAATTTTTGAGCTCCAGCGGCTTTTAGAACTACAGTTTTAACTCCACTTGTAGCACTTTCTTCAGCTTCTGCTTGAACAGGAGCAGCAGCAACAGCAACTGCAGATGGGTCAACACCGAATTCTTCTTTCATCATATCAACTAATTCTTTAACTTCAAGAATAGTTTTTTCTTTTAAAGCTTCAATAATATCTTTGTTTTCAATTTTAGCCATTAGTTATTTCCTCCTTTTTCTAACTTTTCAGCATATAAATTTAACCCTATACTTAAGTTTCTTACATGTTCCATTAAACCACCAGCAAACATTGTAAGTAATCCTTCCATACTTGGTATTGTTGCATATGTATTAATAACTGTTGTATCAACTACTTCATTATCAATATATCCAACTCTAACTTCAAGTGATGGATGATCTTTTGCAAATTTGCTAACTACTTTAATTGGTTCTATAATGCTTTCTGAGAATAGATAAGCATTAGGTCCTTGCATATAATCATTTAATTCAATATTCTTATTTTTAAGTGCTAAACTCATAAGAGTATTTTTATAAACTTTTATATCAGAGTTAACTTCCCTTAAACTTTGTCTTAGCTCTCTTAATTCACTAACTGTAAGTCCTTGATAATTAAGTAATAAGAATGTCTTAGAACTATCAAGTTTATCAGTTATTTCTTTAACAGTAGCTTCTTTTTGTTTAAGAATTTCTTTACTTGCCATATAGTCTCCTTTCATATAAATTAAAAGTTTCCTCATGACAAGGAAACTTGTGATAATCTTATTATACATTGTTTCCTCGGTAAGATTTATTTTTGTACTTACTGTCTTTGGTCACTTCAATCGTATTTGATTATATAATACTTTTTTTTATTTGTAAAGCATTTTCTTTAAATTTTATGATATTTTCCTTATTTTATGCATTAATTATGCAATTTGTAAGCTCTAACTTTTGACAAGTGATATCCACAATCAAATAATTTTCTATATTTAGTTACATCTTCTAATGTTTTAGGTTGTTCAATTATTTCAAATAAATTAGATGAATTAATTAAATCTTCAGGATACTGAGCTAATACTTCTGCAATGGATGGCTTAAATATTGTTGCATATCCATAAGTATGTAAACATAGAAAGTCACCCATAATTTCTAATTTATTATTATCAATAATACTACTTTTATTTTTATTTATTTTTTCTAAATATGAAATACCTCTTAAATCTAATAATTCAAATTCTTTTAATAAATACTTTATTTCTTTTATTGTAACAATTGGTTTTATTTTACTATAAAGTTCTAATAATTTATTATCACTTATTCTAGGTATTTGAATGCATTTTGGTACTTCTATTTTATTTTTTCCATATAATTTTTCCATATAAACCTCATAACTAGGAAAATATTATATGCATTATAAAATTTATTGTCAATTATAATTTTTTTTCAATTTAAGTTGACAATAAAAAAATAGAATCGTATAATGTAATTATGAAATATTTCTTACCAAACCGCCGAGGTAAGGTATTTCATATTTATAATTGACTCTAATGCGTACGGTTAGGGTCTTTTTTTTGTGATTTTTTTTCAAAATAAAAAAGCCTAATGGCTTTTAAAAATCTCTATTTCTTAAAAATGCTGGCATTTCTAATTCTTCATCTTCTTCAGGAATTTCTTGAACAACACTTTTTTCTCTTTCACCTTCAATTGAACGATATAATGGTTCAGTTGAATCTTCAAATCCAGTTGCTATTACTGTAACTACAATTTCATCAGTTAATGCTTCATTTACTACAGCACCAAATATAATGTTAACATCTGTATTAGCAACAGCTCTAACTACTTCAACTGCATCTTCTGCTTCAAATAATGTCATTGAGTTACCACCAGTAACATTTACAATACAATCTGTAGCTCCATTTATAGTTTGTTCTAAAAGTGGACTACTAACTGCTTGTTTAGCAGCTTCAACAGCTCTGTTATCACCAAATCCAACACCAATACCAATAAGTGCATCTCCTCTATCTTCCATTACTGTTCTAACATCAGCAAAGTCTAAGTTGATAAGTCCTGGAACACTAATTAAATCTGATATTGATTGAACACCTAATCTAAGTACATTATCAACTTCTTGGAATGCTGCATTAAGTGGTGTTGATCTATCTATTAAATCTCTTAATCTATCATTTGGTATTACTACTATTGTATCTACATGTTTTCTTAATTCATCTAGTCCAACTAAAGCATAATCCATTCTTTTTTTACCTTCAAATTTAAATGGTTTTGTAACAATTGCTACTGTTAAGCATCCTAGATTTTGTGCTATTTCTGCTACTACTGGGGCTGCACCTGTACCAGTTCCACCACCAAGTCCACAAGTAACAAATACCATGTCAGCTCCTCTTAGTGTATCTTCAATCTCTTCTTTTGTTTCAAGTGCTGCTTCTCTTCCTACTTCTGGTCTAGTTCCAGCACCTCTTCCTTTAGTAATAGTTTTTCCTAATTGGATTTTATGGTCTGCACGAGATACATTTAATACTTGTTGATCAGTATTAGCAACAATAAACTCTACTCCTTTAAGACCTGAATCTATCATTCTATTTACTGCATTACATCCACCACCACCGATACCAATAACTTTAATATCAGCAATTTGATCCATCTCTAATTTGTTATTCATATTTCACTCCTTAATTATTGAAAAAATATCCATATATTTTTCCAAGTATTGAACTATTATTTCCTCTTCTATTATTAATTAATTCACTTTGTTCTTGTTCATCTACTGTATATGCAAGTTTGTTTCTAAAAGATAATTTATCATGATAATATTTGATAAAACCTAAAGCACTTGAATATTTATTATGTCTACATCCTATTTCTTTAACTTTAAAGTTTTGCTTATCTTCACCAAATACTTCACTAACTACTAAATTAAAATCATTTAATTCACTAGTTCCCCCTGTAATTATTATATAACTAATTTCCAACTTTGTTAAGATGTTAATTTGTTTTTTAGCTAGTTCTAATATTTCTTTAACCCTTGAATATATAATCTCACTAGCTTCATATTGATTTATTTTAATATTTTCTTCACTATTTGTCAACATTTCTTCATTCCAAGAAGTTGCCGCATTCCTTTTATGAGCAAGTGCAAATTTTTCTTTAATGTCTACTGCATCTTTTCTGTTAATATCATATATGTAGCAAATATCTCTATCTATATTTTTACCACCAATTTCTATAGTTTCTGTATCAATTAATATACCTTTTTTAAATATACTAACTTCTGTTTTTTCCATTCCAATATTTATTACTGCACTATTTTTGTTATCAAATTCTTTAGTTTTAAATTCAAAATAATCTCCAACACTTCCAAAGTTTATATCAACTACACTAACTCCAATACTTTCAAGTAATGACACTGCTGTATAAACATTCTTTTTTGGAACTAAACTAAGTACTGCCTTACATGCAATTTTATTTGCTTTCATTCCTTTTGGATCTAATACTTTAGTATTATCATCAACTATAAATTCAATTGGTGTTATCGCGATAAACTCTTTATTAGTTGGTACTTTATTATAAACACCCGCTTGAAGAGTTCTTACAATATCAGCACTAGTAACTACTCCTTCTGGATTAGTAATAGTACTTTTACCTTCAACAGTTAAGAATTCTGCATAATATGATGGCACTATTAATATAACTTTATTAATATTTATACCAAGTGTTTCTTCACATCTAGAAAAACATTCTTTAATTGATATTATCGTTTCTTCAGGGCTTACTATTATCCCTTTTTTTACCCCTTTAGATTTTACTTCAGATACAGACAAAACATGTACTTCATTTTTATAAACTTCACCTACAACTAATTTAACTGTAGATGAGCCAATATCTAAGCTAGAAATAATCTCTTTCATGTATCCTCCTTATAATCTATTAACATTATATCAAATATGCAATTTTTTTTAAAGTTTATTTAATTTTCTTTAAATTCTACTTCATTAAATAAGTAATTTATATTGAAATTATAATATGGTTCAATGGTATTATTTTTTGAATTATAATTTACTGTGACATTTAGTTTTTTATCACTTCCACCTTTAATAATTTCATCTCTAGGAATAGAAACTGATATATTTACATTATCTAACTCAACATTAGTATCTATATTACTAAATGAATAATTACTTACATATACGGCATTATTTCCAATATTTTTTAAATCTAAACTAATCGTAGTAGTTTCTTTTAAATTAGGTATTTCTACATGTATTGAATCATTATCATTATCTACTTTTACTAATATATTATCATCATTTATTGTAGTATTAGAAAACATTATATCATAGTATTTCTTAGTAAAATTACTAGTTCCTTTTTCACTATTATTAATTACTAAAAAAGTTATAGTAGATACAACTACTAATAAAATAAAAACTAAAACCATAATAATATAGTATATTTTATTTTTCATATAACTCCTTTTCTATTCTATAGAATATAATACCATAAAAACACAAAAAAAGCATTAGTTTTCCTAATACTTATTTTGTTAAAGATACAACAGAGGTTGAAGATGCAACTTTTAATAATTCTTCATTTGTAAGATTATCACCAATTATATAATAATCTTTTCCATCCATTGACCAATTTAATGAAGTTTCTGTTAAATTCCCAAGTACATTTTCATAAAATACTAACTCTCCTGATGATGTTGTTACTTCAAATTCGTCTGGCCGTGTTGATGCTTCTTCTATTAATATAAATGATTTATCACCTGTAAATGTTAATATAACTCTTTCTGCTTCGTCAGTTTTAACAGTTTCTTCACTTTTAAACTTAGTACCAGTTGGTAAATACATAGGATATACTATTTCATCTAATGTATTTGCCGTATTTACTTCTTCTTCACTTGCACTACTTTCTACTTCAAAATAATCATCATCAAGTTTACTACCAAACTCTATTTTTGATATTTTAAATGTAATATTTTCTGTTCCATTTTTATCATATACTTCTACCATTTCTGGTACCATATCTTTATTAAATGTTATTTTTTGACTTACAAGTGCACTATTATTTGGATAATTTACTGTTGATGATAATAGATATTTTTCATCTTTCTCTTCAAATATAACATTTGAGTCATTTTCTAGATCTTTAAGAAGTGATGATAAGATGTATGCTTGACTACTATTAAAAGGCCATTCACTTTGAAATTTAAAACTCTTATTTAAACTTGGTGTTACAACTATAACTCACCAAAGTTTTAAACTTTTTAACCTTATTATATAGTATCTTATACTCATTAACAAGTTCTCTTGTTGCTGTTTCACCTAAATCTGTTAAAAGAACTTCTACATTTGTCATATTATCTATTAAAGGTTCTTTACGAATACCTTTAAATTCTTTATATTCACTTGCTTTCATTCTAGAGTATTCTTTATAAATTTCATTAGTTAGAATAGCATATTCATCAACCCTCTGACTTCCTAAATTAGCAAGCAATAATTTAAATGGTTCTCTCTTTAAACCAATATGACACTATTTATTTTCTAAATCAATATGTAAATTTAATTCTTCTTCAGTTGGTAATTCTTTTAAAATTTCAGGTGGTAAATATTCTGATAATTCATATGAACTAACTCCAATAGGTTTATGTATATCTTTTAAAGCATATTCAACCGAAAATTTATCTTTATCTCGACAAAGTATTAATCCTATACTTGGATTATCTTGTTTATCTTTGACTAAATCATCTATTGCTGATAGGTAAAAATTAACTTTTCCTATATATTCGGGTTTAAATTCAGTATTTTTTAGTTCAACTACAACATAACAATGAAGTTTAGTATGATAAAATAATAAATCGATAAAATATTCTTTGTTTCCTACTTCTAATTTATATTGGTTTCCAACAAAACTAAATCCATTTCCTAATTCTAATAATACAGTTTTTATTTTTTCAACCATAGCTTGTTCCAATTCAGTTTCAATGTAGTTTTGTTTTAATCCAGTTAAATTAAGAATAAAAGGATCTTTCATCATATCTTTTGCTAAGTCACTTTGAGGTTTTGGTAGAGTTTCATAAAAATTATTTGGCTTGTCTCCAAGAACTTGCCTTTCATACAATTTGCTTTTTACTTGAAAAGCTAATACATCATAACTCCAACCATTAATTAGTGTTTGTTCCATATACCAAACTCTTTGAATATTATCTTCAATCTTGTCTAAAATAAGCATATTATGTGACCAAGGAATTTGTGCAGACGATGTCTGCACTTTTTCACTTTTAGAGCATTCAATATAATATTTTTTCATATTTTTTAAATTTCGTACAGAGAAACCTTTAATATTTGGAAATGTCAATTTAAGTTCTATTGCTAATTCATCAATAAATTTATTACCCCAACTAGAATTTTCATTAATTGTTTTTCCAATATTATAATATAATTTTAATAAATTCATATTAGCATTTTTAAAAATTTCATACTTCGTTTTATTTATCTCTTGCTTTATCTGTTCTACGATATTTTTAAAATCTTTCATTTCATTTTCTAACATTTTATTTCCTCCATTTTAATTTTTGCAGACATGTCTACAAAATTATTATTTCTATTTTTTTAGCACGAATCTTATAGTAGAAAACATATTTTAAAACAGCAATGCCATTCTGTACAAAACTCTTCAGCTTTAGAAGTCTATAGGTCTAAATACTCATTCTCAGTTTCTCTTAACTTTCCATCTTGTGCTTTCATTTTCAACTGGTTAGTAATACTAACCAGTTCACTACCTTCTTCATTCAATTTACCTTTTAACCATTACCAATAATTTCTAGCTTTAGTATAATCACTATCAGTTAATGAACTAATTACATCTAATAATATTCTTCTTTATCTTTATCCCAAACACTTCTTATTTCTTTGTCCTCAAATAAATTTGAAATTGTTTCTAGTTTGTTTTGACTCACCCATACCTTCTTAAATTAACTTAAATTTATAATATATATCAATATTTTTTTCTTCATCTATCTCTATCCTATCAATTAGTGAACTAATTAATGCACGAGATGGATTTTTCATACTCATAAATTCTTTAATCTTATCTAGATAATAATCATCATTTACTAACTTATTATTTTCCAAATCATATAAGAGCTTTTCATATTCTCTTTTTTGGCGCTTTGACTCATTTATTTCTAATGTTAAGTTGTTATAAGTTCTTTTATACATTTCTAAAGTTATATTACCATCTAATTTATCGTTATAGCAAATATCTATCTTTCTATTAAGAGTTTCTATATTGTTTTCTAATCTAAATATCTCATCTTTTATACTATTTTTTTTCTTTTTTAATTTATCAGAATTTTTAATTATATTTTCTAAGTTGTTTTTATCTAAATATTTCATTGCCATTTCTCTTAAATTTTTCAAGACTATATCTTCTATAACTTGATATTTTACAGAATGGGGAGTACAAACATTTTGCTTTTTTCTTTTTGCCCAATAATTACAATTACCATATACTCTATGAACCAAGCCATATTTTTGTGTTTGTTGTAAATGTTCTCTAAATCCTATAGTATGGTGACATTCTTTACAATAAATAAGTCCCCTTAATAATAGTTTATCTGTTATACCATTTCCCTTAATATAACGATGTTTATTGCTATTAAACATTTTTTGTACTAAATCAAAAGTTTCTTTATCAATAATAGGTTCTACTGCACCTTCAGCAACAATCCAATCATTTGATTTTGTATGAACTCTTTTTTTTGATTTATAATTCACTTTTCTATTTCTACATTGAGTTAAATTACCAATATAAGTTGGATTTTTTAAAATGCTATCAACTGTTCTTATTGACCATACCCCATAGTGAAGATTTCCTTGTCCTAATTTCATATTTTTGTACATACTTGGTGTTTTAATATGTTCACTTGTTAATGTATCACAAATCACTGTCAAACTACTACCACTTATAAACATATCAAATATTCTTCTTACAACACTTGCTGATTCAGGTTCTATTTCAAGTTTGTGTTTATCATCTTTAGATTTTTTATAACCAAAAGGTGCATAACAGCCAACAAATAAACCATTTCTTTTTTTTGTATAAAGTGAACTTCTTAGCTTATTTGATATATCTTTAACATACATATCATTAAAAGCACTCTTGAATACCAACATATCATTTGCTGAATTATTACGATTAAAAGTGTCTACTCCATCATTTACTGCTACATATCTAATGTTATTTTCTGGAAAATATCTTTCAACATAATATCCAAATTCAATATGGTCACGACCAAGTCTTGATGTATCTTTTGTAATAATCATATTTATCTTTTTTGTTTCACAATCTTTAATCATACGATTAAATCCTGCTCTATCAAAAGTAGTTCCTGATACTCCATCATCTACATATTCATCAACAAATAATAAATTGTTATCTCTAATATAATTCAATAATAAATCTCTCTGTGTAGAGATACTACCACTTTCACCTAACCTTTCATCTTCTCTAGATAATCTTAAATATATTCCTACCTTATAGGTTGTATCTGTTATCATATCACTCCAATCTATAAGTTTGAGATTATATCGTTATTCATTATATCATTATTCTCAAAATTATTAAACTCTTTATCTAGAAAAGAAATTAAAAATGTACTTACTATTTCATTAAATGTTATACCTGCTTCATCAAATATATTATTTACTTTATATTCTTTTTTCATAGGACACCCCAATAAATGTATATGCCATAACATTGAAATTAATTTGTAAAATTTTATTTTTCATCACTAAACACCTCCACTTTTATCATTTCAAATATATTTTTTTCTTAACATAATACACTCATTCCTTTCATTAACATTTTTATATAAATTTTTATTTAAAATTAATTCAACTTCATAGTTAAGCTGCTCATTAAATTTTATTATTTTATCTTACTTTCATTAAGAAAAAAAGAACTCTATTGAGTTCCCTAGATTGTATTAATTTTAAAATTTTGAATTTGCTTTGCTATATCAAATCCATCTAATTCTAAATATGTATTTAAAAATAATTTTGTACTTAAATAAGTATCATTATCACATCTTATAATTAGTTCACTAAATACATCTAATTTTTCATTAAAATTAAGTTTTTCAAAATGTGATTCAATTTTTTTATCTTCTTCATCACTTTTAATACCTAAAACATTTCCATTATCAATATATGCATCTTTTGTATTAGTTAATTTGTTATAAAGCATAGTGAAATATTCTAATAAATGCATACATACACCATTTGTAATACCAATAGATTCAAAATTAAATATATTCATGTCATCATTTTCTACAAGATCTGGGTTTGATTCATTCTTATCATTTATTTGATTATTATTTAATAATCCAAATACATAAATAAGAAATTTCAATTTTTGTTCGTCTGTTTTACTTTCTAATTCTTCAAATATTTTTTTAACATTATCAGTTGTTTGTGTTATATACATAATTAATCCCTCCTTTATTTTATGTATATTTTCAAAAGTGTTTTAAAGCAATTTTAAGACCTTTTTTATTTTTTTGCAAATAACTCTATAACAAGTTATACTTCATTTAAAATTATTTAAATAAGGTATGTTTAAATTAATTTTTTTATCAATTAATTTATCACTCTAAAAATCAATTTTTGCAAGTGTTTTTTTTTAAAAAATTTAATAATCTCTATCTCTCCATTTCTACATTATTATTTTTATCTTTTATATTTTCTAAAATTTCAATTTTTGAGCAAGTGATTATTGTTTTTAAATTATTATTTTTATCATTGTATTTACTCAATTTTCCTTTTATTGATATCATATCTTCTTCTTTCATATCACTAATACTATTAATTAAATCACTTGGTAGCATAACTGATATCTTATTATATTTAATTTTATTGTTATCTTCATATTCTTGTTGTATTTCAATAAATTGTACTTTGCTACCATCTTTATTTACAAATTCTTCACTTATATTTAATACTTGTCCTTTAATTTCAATTAAATTATCATAACTATTTTTCTCATTAATAGAATTATCAATATTATTTTCCTTTTTGAATATTGTTTCAAATGCTTTTTTTCTAGGTATTTCATTTTCATATTTCACATATTCGTGGTATTTACTACTTTGATTTATAAAATATTTTAATAATTGATATTCATTGCTATTATCACATTTTATATAAACTATTTCATCTGCACTTTTAAAAAATTCATATCCATCTTCATAATAAGTATTATTTGCACTATTATAAAGACAGACTACATTATCATTATCACATAATATTATTTCTCTATTATGATATGTTTTTCCAATATTCAATTCTTTATCTAATAATTTATTAATATCTAATATTCCACTTTGAGATTTATTGGTGAGTTCTTTAATAGTTGTATAATCAGTTGTCATAAGTACACCTTTTACCTCACCTTTAATATTACAAGATAAAAGTTTATCATACTCTGGTGTTCTATAATCTTTTAACCTATCAGCAATTTTATTTAATATTTTATTTTTTAAACTCATAACTATCTCTCCATTTCAACTTCATTTGATTCTATATTTCTAGTATTTTCTTGCTTATCTAAATCAAGTTCTCCATCTATTCTTAACTTTTCTTTTTGCAATTCCCTAATTCTATCTTGTCCTGTGAAAGGTTTATCAAGCTCTTCTTTAATATCTAACAATTGCTTTTCATTATAATCAATTTGGTCTTTAACTGTATTAATTTTGTTTACAAAACTTTTTAACATATTTTCTAATTTTAAAATATTTCCTATTTCATCAGTATTATTAATTTCTACTTTATACTTTCCTGCTCCTTTAATAAAAATTACAGGAGTATATCTTAATTCTTCACGAGTACCAATAATATCAAATCCACTTATCTCTCCTATTTTTGTTTCTTCACCTGATTTTAATATAAAAAAACTTTCGTATAATTTAGAACTTGCATCTTTTCTTGAATTATAAATCTTATCTTTTATTAAAATAGAAAAATTATCTCCTGATAAATCTTTAACATTTTTTATATCTTCTTCAAGACTACTTAAATATTGCTTTTGGTATTTTAATTGTCTTGGAATTTCAGTATTATACTTTGATTCAAGTTCTATATGCGATTTATCATATCTGCTTTTAGATAAATATAATTGTTTTAATTCATTTTCTACTTTAAATTTTTCTAATATTAATGGATTACCACTTGCAAGAGCTTTAACTTCTGCATAAGTAAGTGTATCTCTATCTAAATCTTCTGCTGTTCTTCCTCCACCATTACTATTAGCCATAATTTGATTTATAAAAGTTGATTTTGTTTGAATTAATTGATATGAATAAGCATCAAAACTTCCTTCTGTTACATATCTATAAATTTCAACTTCTTCATTTTGATTTCCTTGTCTTAATATTCTTCCTTCTCTTTGCTCTATATCAGATGGTCTCCAAGGACAATCAAGATGATGTAAAGCAATAAGCTTATCTTGAACATTCATTCCTGCTCCCATCTTTGATGTTGAACCTATTAA
The DNA here is from genome assembly GCA_947628895.1 of uncultured Bacilli bacterium. Classification (GTDB taxonomy): domain Bacteria; phylum Bacillota_I; class Bacilli_A; order RF39; family UBA660; genus CAG-1000. Next base: position 10,644 of record CANRBS010000013.1, on the reverse strand, counting down.
AATTCTCTTTTTACCACTTCTCATATCTTCAAATAATTTTAATTTTTGTGGGTTGGTTTTAGCATTATGAATAAATTCTATTTCATCTTCTGGTACTCCTTTTGCTATTAATTTATTTTTAATATCATCATAAACATTAAAAGTACCATCATTTTTTGGAGTGGATAAATCACAAAAGACAAGTTGTGTTAACTTGTCTTCCTTATTTTCTAACCATATTCTATAAATATTTTCTATTGCAATATTTATTTTTGAATTTGGTAAATCTGGCATATTTGGATCTATTAATCTTAAATCCAATGCTGCTTTTCTACCATCATTTGTTACTAAAAGCATATTATCTTCTCTTGGATCACAACCATTTTTAATTATTTCACTTCTTTCTGCTAATTTTTCAATATATTCTCCTAATTCTTCACTTTTAGGTGCAACTATTGTTTTATAATCTCCACCTTTTAGTTTTGGTGTTGGTAAATTTAACATTTTTGTTGTTTTTATATCTGCTATTTCTTTAAATAAAGTCATTAACTCTGGTATATTAAAGAATTGAGCAAATCGTGCTTTTGTTCTAAAACCACTACCATCTGGTGCTATTTCAAAACTATTAACTATTTCACCAAATGTTGAAGCCCACTCATCAAAATGCTCTAGTCCCATTTCTCTTAACCTATCTAATTGTAAATATTTTTGCATTGCAAATAATTCTCCCATTGAATTTGAAATAGGTGTTCCTGTTGCAAATATTACTCCCTTACCTCCATTATTTTCAAGAATATAACTTATTTTCATAAATAAATCAGTTGCTTTTTTAGATTCAGTATTATTTATTCCTGCTACATTTCTTATTTTAGAAAACATAGGAAGATTTTTAAACATATGTGCTTCATCTACAATTAATTCATCAACTCCAAGTTCTTCAAATGTTACTACATCATCCTTTGGTGCATCTAATAATGATTTTAATTTTGTATCCATACTTGTTTTTAATTGCTCTAATCTCTTTACACTTAAACTTTCATTAGACTCTTCTTTAACTCTTTCAATAGCATTAGTAATTTCTTCTATTTGTCTTTCCATATGTTCTTTTTCGTATTTTTTACTCATTGGAATAAGTCCAAAACTTGAATGTGCAATTAAAACTGCATCCCATTTTCCTGTTGCTATCTTTGCCATAAGTTTTTTTCTTCTTGTTTTTTCAAAATCTTTTTGTGTTGCAACTAAAACATTTGCAGTAGGATAAAGTTTTAATATTTCATTAGCCCATTGTCCTAATAAATGATTTGGAACAACAAACATTGGCTTATTAACAATACCAAGTCTTTTTAATTCCATAGCACTAGCAATACATTCATAAGTTTTTCCTGCACCAACTGCGTGAGCAAGTAAAGCATTCCCACCATATAATACACGAGCAACTGCATTTTTTTGATGTGGACGAAGTTCAATGTTTGGATTCATACCATCAAAAGTTAAATGACTTCCATCGTATTCTCTTTCTCTCATACAATTAAAGTAATATCATTTAATGTAGCTTCATCAATAAACTTATATGCTTTTATTTCTTGTTTTCCTGTTTGTAATTCAGTTAATCTTTCAATAATATCATTTCTTACTTGTGAATCACATTTATCTAAAAAAGAACCAATTGTAGTTAGTAATGGTTTATCCAACATTGGATTATTAAAATCATATACTTTTAAATTTTCAGTATGATTATAAATTATATGTAAGTTCTTGTATATCTGTTACAATTTTATCATCAAGTTCAACCTCTTCATTTTTAGTAACATCATAGATACTATCATATATACAATATATAGATAAATTTGCTTTATCTTCTTTTGATAATTTTTTGTACATCTTTAAAATGTTCATATTCTTCCTCCTTTCTTGAACACCTGCTTGATACTATTAAAGTAGAGTAAATAAAAAGCAATAGTAACAAACCTATTGCATATAATATAATTATTAACATTTCTACCTCCTTTTTTATATAAAAAAGATTATCAATTTTAAACTAAACTGATAATCTCTGATAATCTAATTATAATAAAATAATTAAATTTTGAATTTATGACATTTTAAATAAATTGTTGAGTTTCTATATTTTTCTATACTATTACTTCTTTTTTACTTATTATAACATGTTTTTAAATAAATTGTTATTTTTTATTAAACTTAAAAAATATTAATATAAAATATAAGACCTGTTATAATAATCGTTAAAGGAGATGATCTTTTTGACTAATAATAGAAATTATTCTATTACTTTTCCTTATCAAATTGGAACTGTTATGGAATTAAGTAATAATTCTAATATTTTAGCAGAATTAAAACAATATAGAGTTACTATTGAACATTATAAGAAAACTATTTATGTTTTATTAAGCACTAAAATATATGATAGTGATCTAGAATATAATTTTGAAATAACACTTGATGAATTAAACTCAAATTGGAAAAAGACTAATCAAATTGTGTTTAAAGGTAGTATTGGAACAAAATTAGATTTAGGAGATGAATTTATAAATAAAGTTAAAACTTTATCATTAAAATAGGTTAATTATTAAAATAAAAACTACTTCCAAATTTTTTAAAAGTAGTTTTTAAATTATTCTTTTATACCAAAAATTATCAGTTTTATAGTCTTTAAATTTTTTAAATTCTATAAGCTATTAGATTTCAAATTATCATTAGGAAGTATTGTATATTCATCAGTAATAGCATTTTCAATACCAATTAACCATTTCTCATCTTTTAAGTATGTTCCTCTTAAATCACAATTAGTAAAATCTCCAAATAAATTAGAATCATTAAACTTAGCATAACTTAAATCTTTATTATATGCAAGTTGTGGGTTATAACTAACTAAATTAGTTTCACTCCAATCAATACCGGATAATTTTAAATTACTAGGTGTAACTAAAGATAAATCAATAAATTTTAATACAGGAACAAATTCACTTCTAACTTCAAAATGACCATTAATATTTTCAAATAATAGATTTTCATCTACTTTAATACTATGGTATATATCTTTCATTATATTATTATTTGGTTTATTTAATTTTTCTAATCTTTGAACACTTTCATTAACAAAATTAATTGAAGTTAATATACTATTTATTAATTCTTTTCTTTCAGCATTAATTCTTTTTTCCTCTTTTTGTTTTTCTTCTATCTTATCCATTTCATTTTTATTTTCATCTTCGTTATTATTATAGCCTGCTATTTCTTTGAATTTATCATAATCAACAAAACCTTTTGAATTATATTCAGACATAAATTGTTCAAAAGCATTTTTAATATCTTTTTTAGAAATAACTAATTTAGGATAACCTTTTAAATAGGTAATTAAAGGTATTTTAGCAAGTATTTTAACATTAATATACTCTTTACCTGTTAATATATCTTTTAAATAATTATTCTCAGTAAACTTACTTTTATCTCTATCATATTTTATTTTTGGATAACTGCTTATAAATATATTTGTTTTATTATCTTTTTTCACAATATAGATATCTAATCTTCTAACAAAAATAGGCATTAAATTATCACTTTCTTCAAAGATTATTATTTTTTTATTTGGATTTATTTTATTTAATTTGCAAAATGTTTTTACTAAATCTTTATCACATTCAATATACTGCTTACATTTTTCAATTGGTAAAACAATTTTCATTTCATCATAATCATAATAATTATGATAAAAAATATCTCTATAAGTACCAAGACTATCTGTATATACTATTATATAATAATCATCTTTATGTAATTTTTTAGGAAATTTAAATTTAGCAATATACAAGTCTTTGCTATCATAATTTTCATCTGGATTTACTAATTCTAAAACACCATATTTTTTTGCTTTTATTTTGTTTTCATTAACTTCATCATTTTTAAAGTATTTATCATCCATATCAATAACTCCCCCTTATAAAAAGTATATCATAACAACAACCTAAAATAAATAAACAATAAAAAAGTAGGCATATCTTCTTTATAAAATAATCCTCATCAAAACCAATCTTATCTTTAATAAAATATATCATTTTATTATTTTGTTTATTATATTTATTAATTAAATAGTTTAATAGTTTTGAATAGATAAAAGTATATTATGAAATATTAATCAAATAATAAAATTACTTTTCATAATCAAAAAGTTTATTAAATTCTTCTGTTGCTCTATCCATTTCATAATTTATATTTTTTATTGCTTTTTCTAACATATATTTATTAGGAAATTTTGTAGCATTAGTAGAACCTTTAAAATAGTTTTCTAAAACTTCTTTTCTAATATGCTTATCACTATTATTTTCTTTATATTTATGATTTAGATAAACTATTTCTTGTATTAAATCTTCTATACTAATTTCTTCTTTATTAGTATTTTTCTTAACTATTAAAGATATTTTTTCATATTTATATAATGAGTAATTTACTATTGAATTATAAATATAGTTATCAATAGCCTGTTTTCATTTTTAAATATTTATGATTTTCTATATTTTTTTAATGAATAAACATTATTAGAAATTTTTTAGTTATGCCTTGTTGAGACATTAATGGTGATATATCCATATCTAACAACTTGTTATATAATCATTTTTTTGAAATTTTAAAACATCATTTTGAGCTTTTTTAAAATACTTCTATCTTTATTTTGAATTTTTAAAATAACATTTTCATTTTTTAAAGCTTTTTTATCTTTAGAATTCTCTAAATATATTGAAATATCTTTAATAATATCAAAATATCCAGATTCCCTACCTGCTGTTGCCCATTCTTTAGCAATTAAATATGTAATTATATAACTGTAATTTTTAAAAAATAAATTTTTAGTTTTTAAAGTATCAACATTATATGGATACCAATCATTATAATAATCTTCAATATTTTCTTCGCTTTCTTCACTTTCACTAGCTATTTCTCCATCAGTAAATACTATAGTTTGAATCATTTTGTGTTCAAGTATAGGTACCTGGGACTAAATTTCTTCATGTTTAAGCACTTCCACTACTTGTAAGGGGCAAGTTTCTTTTAATTCTTGAATTTTCATATAATCTATTCTCCTTTTCGTTATAAAGAGTATTATAGCATATTTTTTACCTATTCCAATAATAAATTTAATTTAATTTCTATTAGAACAAAAAATTAAGTTTTAAATATAAATAGTAATTTATTACTATCATCTTTTTTCTATATTAAATATGCCATCGTACTCTTTTTTCCATTCATATTCCAAGATTTATAATAACAATCTTTAAATTTTTTTATAAATAGGCAATTATTTTACCATTATATAAATAAAAATCAAATAAAATTATAATTTTTTTAATAAATCTATAAAATTCTTTTTCTATAATTAATTCATACCAAAGAATTTAATTGTTCCATCACCCAAAAGTAATCCACCTTCAAAGATTCCTACCAATTTTTTATACTAACCATTACAATAACTCTTTTTTATATAATTTTTGATAATATTTATTATTTTTTATTAAATTTTTATGAGTATCAAATCCTACTACTTTACCATCATCAATAACTAATATTTTGTCGCAATCAATAACAGTAGACAAACGATGAGCAATTATTAAAATAGTATAATTTTTTTTAATTTTTTTAATAGAATCATTAATATAATCTTGGGTTTCATTATCTAGGCTACTGGTGGTTTCATCAAGCATAATAATTTTACTATTTTTAACTAATGCTCTTGCTATTGCTAATCTTTGCTTTAAACCACCTGATAAAATAACCCCATTTTCTCCCACTAAGGTATCATATTTTTTATCTAAACTATTAATATATTCATCAAGTTTACATAAACGACATTTTTCTTCTATTTCTTTATCAGTAATATTAGGATTAACTATTTTTAAATTATCTTTTATACTCATATTAAATATATAAGGATTTTGTGTAATAGTAGAAATATTTTCTCTAATAGTGTTTTCAGTTAATTCATTAATATTTATATTATCAAATAAAATACTACCTTTATTTGTCATATATAATTTATTAATTAAATTAAATATTGTTGTTTTACCTACTCCACTTTTACCCACTAAACCTATAGTTTCATTTGGATTTATAGTAAAATTAACTCCTTTTAAAACATTACTTTTATCATAACCAAAATAAATATTTTTAAATTCTATTTTTCCATTTAATTCTTTTATTTCTCTATTACCATATACTTCTTTAGAATATTTATTACCATCAACTATCTCATATAATCTTTCTATAGATAAATTGATATTTTTAAAATTACGATAAATATCAGCAATAGAATCAACAAAACCGGTCGCTTTACCTTTATACATGTATATTACTAATAAATTAGCTCCATTAAGTAAATTATTTTTAATTAAAACAATACTTAATAAAATAAAGAAGAAATCAAAAATGTTATATAAAAAATTAGTCAGAAAAAATACTTTTTCATCTTTTAATCTTGTTTCAGAATCATATTTAATAATAGCTTTTTGATCTTTGGTAGTTTTTTTTATTAAAACATTTTTCAAATTAAGTACTTTAATATCTTTAATACCTCTTATGAGCTCACCAAAATTACTAGAGTATTTTTCATGCATTTCATTATATTTTTTTCGTTCAATTTCCCATTTTTTTGTTCTTCTATACTTAAAGTAAAAAATATAAAAGAAAATGATAAAAAGTATATAGCTATATAAATATTAACATAAAATATATAAAATACTACTCCTAATGAAGTTAAAAAATAAACAATATTATAACGAAAACTATTAAAAATTTCAACAATTACACTTGGCTCATTATTAATTCTTTCTGCAAAAAAAGCGGTTCCTTCTTTATCAAAATTTTTGATTTCTAAATTAAATAATTCTTTTGAAACATCTTTCTTTATCTTTATTTCAACATTATCTTGAATTTTTGTACTACAAACTGTATTAATATAAGATATAATACGATAAAAAAAATTACAAGCAAGAAGAATTAAAGCAAACTTTAACATATTAGACATATCAACTTTAGTAATTGCTTCTAAACTTTTAGCATCAATTATTGGAATAATAGTATTTATACCTGTAATAGAATACATAAATTAAAAGTAATAATTTTTTCTCTTTAAAATAACTAATTAATTTTTTGTAATACTTCCATTTTTTCATCAATAACTCCTAATTATATTAATTTTAAACATTACTTAAATTTTTGATTCACTAATTGTATAATATTTAAACTTTTATTTAAAATATTTTCATATATTTTTTTATTTTTATTATATAATAATCTTAATATTTTCTTAAAATTTATTATTTCATTTTTAAAATTTTTTCTACCTCTTTATCTTCTTCATTTAGAGTAGTATCATCTGCAAATAATTGTGCAAAATTTTCTCTATTTGCAAATATATCTTCATATCTTTCTTTATTTAAAAGTTCCATTAAATTTATTAAACCAATATTTTCTTTTGAATTTCTATTGTTTTTTTCAATTATCATTTTAATATTTTTTATAATGTTAACATTTTTATGGAAAAGAAATGTGAATTTATTATTTTGAGTTTGTATTATTGCATTTTCTAACTTTTCTATATTAGCTCCTTCTACATATCTAGCGAAATTATAAATATATTCGGCAGACCCTATTTGAATAATCGCGTCTTGTAATTTCTCAAAATTAGAACCTCTTACATATTTTGCAAATTTATAAATATATTCGGCAGACCCAGTTTTAGCAATTGTTTTCTCTAATTTTTTTATATTTACACCTTCAATATAATAAGCAAAATTATAAATATATTCGGCATCCATTGTTTGAATTATTGCATTTGCTAACTTTTCTATATTAGCTCCTTCTACATATCTAGCAAAATTATAAATATATTCGGCATCCATTGTTTGAATTATTGCATTTTCTAACTTTTCTATATTAGCTCCTTCTACATATCTAGCAAAATTATAAATATATTCGGCAGACCCTATTTGAATAATCGCATCTTGTAATTTCTCAAAATTAGAACCTTTTATATGTTTTACAAATTTATAAATATATTCGGCATCCATTGTTTGAATTATTGCATCTTCTAACTCTTCTAAATTTGCATCTTTTACACCACATGCAAAATAATAAATATAATTAGGATTATTGCTCTTTATTACTGCTTCACAAGCCCTTTTTTTATCAATAATCCCTAATTCTACTAATTTTAAAAATCCATTATAATTTTGATTCATCAATTGTACCACATTCAAATTCATATGCATATCTCCTTTTTAAATATATATTATACTTAAGATTTTAAAAATTGCAAGTTAAAAAATAAAATGTGATGTAATTAGTAATCTTTTATATTCTTTTCAAATATAGGTGTTTATCTTAATTTTTAATATTAAATAAGTTCATTTTTAATAATCCATTTTATATCCTCTATTGATTTATCAATATTAAATCTTCCATTACCTACTGGATAATAAACAGAGTAAAATTTATATGTATTACCATTTATTTTCTTTTCAAAAAGTTGCTTTCTTACTTTTGAAACTGATATTTTCTTATTTAATACTATAGAACTTACTTGATTACCAAACAAAATAATCACTTTTGGTTTAATTATTTCAAATTCCTTTTTTAATAAGTGTAAATATTTTTTATAAACATTATCAGTTAAAGCTCTTGCATCTTCTTGTGTACATTTTCCTAAATTAGTAATAAAGTATCTATGATTTTCTACATCTTTATAAACTTCTTCTGCAAATTTTTCTGTCCAATCTTTTCCCTTAATTTCTTTTATTTTGTTATAAATTTTTCTATTCATTAAATTTAGCTCAAAAAAGAGATCCCATATATTTTTAGATCCTATAAAGGGAGATTTAATACCTTTCCAATTTTTAGATGAAGCTATATTTCGACTAGTTGGGTTCATAAAAACAAAGCAAATATCAGGATTATTTTTACAACCACCATTATAAATTGGAGTTAATTCTTTAGCACCATATTTTAATTGAAGTTTATCATATTCAATTTTTAAATCTTCTAACTGCATTTGAATCACCAAAATAATTTTATCATAAAAATGACATCATTTTGAATTACTTAATAAAATTTAACTTATATAACTGAAAATTATGGTAAATATGTTTTTGTAAAAAAAATATAGGAAATAAAAATATATAAAAAGAATTGAGTATTAAAATTTTCCTCAATTACTATAAATTAATTATAGTATATATTAGTAATTCAAACTATTTAACTTTAACTATTATTTTTTTAAATTTCTTTCTAATACTTGTTCTTCTTTATTTTTATTATAATTTTGTTCATTAATAGTTCTTGTATTTATGATATCTTTTAAATATTGTATAAATTTTATATCTCCTATTTTAAAATTAGCTTTTGCTAATTCTTCTATATTTGCACCATCAACATAATAAGCAAAATAATAAATATATTCGGCATCTCCAGATTGAATTATTGCTTCTTCTAACTTTTTAATATTAGCTTTTTCAACATACTTAGCAAATCTATAAATAAATTCTACATCTTTTGTTTTAATAATAGCTTCTTCTAATTTTTCTATGTTTGCACCTTTTATATCACTAGCAAATTCATAAATATATTCTGGATCTTCTAATTTGATAACAGCTTCTTGTAACTTTTCAATATTAGCTTTTTCTATATCTTTAGCAAATCTAAAAATATATTCAGCATTTTTTAATTGAATTATTACATCTTCTAATTTTTCAATATTAACTTCTTTTACATTCAAAGCAAATTCATAAATATATTTAACATTATTACTTTTACTAACTGCTTCACAAGCTACTTCTTTATCAATAAACCCTAATTCTACTAATTCTAAAAATCCCTTAAAGTATTGGTTTATTAATTGCATTATATTTAAATTCATATGCATATCTCCTTTTTAAATATATATTATACTTAAAATTTTAAAATTGCAAGTTAAAAAATAAAATGTGATGTAATTAGTAATCTTTTATATTCTTTTAAAAATTATTATAAGTTTCTAATCTATTTTCTTCTTTTAAAATTCCCTTAAAATTATAATTATTATTTTCTTTACTAATTATATCAACATTTCCATCTTCATCTGTAACAGCACTAAGATTATTGCTTATTTGAATTAAATTTTTATTCATTTATTATCCTTCTTTCATTGGTTTTTTATTATATTAATAAAATAATATTTGTCATTTAATTAAAAATACACTTAATTATTTTTTAAGTTTATATGTGTCTAAGTCATTAATATTATAATCATAATTACCATTTATAAATTTTTTTATATCTTCAATATTAAGTAATTTTAGTTTCAAACTAACTAATTCTCCAGCATATTTTTCATTTTCTTCAAAACTGGATACATATGAATATGCTTTTTCTAATAAATCTTTATTTTCAGTAATTAAATATATTTAGAACACTTAACAAGACAAGGCATTTAGAATAATTAATCAAATTACCGTTGATCTTGAAAATATGAAAGAAGTTACATAAATTAGTAAAGATGTACAATATTTACTTATGATTCCTTTTTCAATAGTTTGTTTTTTGTTATATATATATGGTGTTTCCCCAAAAAGGTAAACTCCATATATATTTTTCATACTACTTAGAATTATATATATATGA
>CANRBS010000012.1 GCA_947628895.1 uncultured Bacilli bacterium | reverse complement strand
ATTTCTATACTTATCAACATTAAAAAAAGATAGATTTCTTTTTTTCTATCTTTTTAGGTCTGAATAGTTACTAAAAATTTATATTTTTTTTAATTTAATCTTGTTTTGAACTTATATATGTGATAAAATGAACAATAGATAATGGCATGAATTGGAGGAATAAGTATGTCAAATAATTATGATGATTATTCTTATGAAGATAAGGATAAGAAATCAGGTCTTGCAAAAAAAATATTTATTATAATATTAATACTTGCCGCGATTATATTAATATTATATTTACTTAAAAGTTGCTCTGGTGGTAAACAAGTAGAAGAAAATCCATCTAAACCAACATTTAATTATGAGAATGCAATTTTAGAAGCAGGTAAAGCATATTTTAATAATAATTTAGATGAAGATCCAAAAGCAATAGGTGAATGTAATGTAGTTGAATTACAAACATTAATTAATAATTCTCTTATTAATCAAGATGATTTTGCAAATTGTAATGTATCAACAACATATTTGAAAGTATGTGTATTAGAAAATGGTACTAAACAATATACTCCATGGATTACATGTACAAATAAAAATTCTGAAAAAGAATATGGAGAATTAAAAGAGGGAAATTTAAGTGATATTGTTGTAGATCAAACATATACTGAATTTAAATATTTACCTCAATCATTAAAGAAAGGTCAAGAACAACTTGGTGCTGTTGAAGAATTATGGAAAGATGATATAAAATATTCATCATATAAAACACTTGCTAAGACTACTTATTATAGATATAGAGATAAATTATATATTTGGAATGTAGCAAACAGAAATTATTATTCTTCAAGTGGTGATAAATCTAGTGCTAATCAAGTTAATGAATATTATGCAAGTTCTCCAAGTAAAGATTATAATTTATCAGATAGTAAAACAACAGAAGCATATAAATGGTATACAACAAGTTCTAAGAAAGAATATGCGATGAATGCAGATGGCTCTAAAAAATTTAGTTTAACACCAATTGATGATTATAAATATAATGATAATGGTGTTATAACTCAAGTATATCGTTCTAGAACAGTTACTGGAACATTTGCTCCAACTAAATATTATGTATGTTCAACAAATGCAAGTTCAAATTACTTAGTATATCAACCAAATACAGAATGTGGTAAAGGTACTAATAAAAATTATAATTATCAAAGAGATATAATTTATAGTTGTACATCATCAGATAGTGATTCAGTAATAGCAAATAAAGTTGATAATGCAAATGTAACATGTAATAAATATTCAGCTTGGTCATCTCCAACTACAACAAAATGTGATACTAAAAATACAGAATTATGTCAAATGGTAGAAGTAACATTCTATAATTGGTATAAACTTGTAGATAGTGGTATTAGAACTTATTATCCATCTGGAAGTAATAATGCAAGTGGAGAAAAAGTATATTACACTTCTTCACCAATAAATGGAGCTATTAAAGATACAGCTACTAAGGCAACAGCATATAAATGGTATAAAGAGACAAAATTCACTACAAGTGATTATACAGCAACTGCTCCAAAAGGATATACTAATGTAAGTAAAACAAGTACTTATAAATGGAGTGATTGGAGTGATTGGACAACTACGAATCCAAAAATAAGTGATGGTAGAGATAGAAGTATTGAAAGTAAATTAAAAATTAAATTACAAGAAATAAAAGGTACAACTGCTGATAGTTGGGAAAATTTAAATGAAAGTTATATGTCAGAGTCAGAAATGATTAAATTATTAAAAGATAAAAAATATGATGTAAATACATTAAGTGATATTTCAAATAATGGAGAATTAAATTATCTAATAAAAATGTATGTTAGAAATAAAAAGGAGAGTAATAAATAATGAATGAAACTGAAGATGAAAAATTAATGAAAGATATAGAAAAAGTATTAAATGCATTTAGATCAGGTGATGGAGAGAATTCTCAAAATACAAGTACTCCAGCACCAGAAAATAATAGAGAAGCACAAGATTCAAATTCTCAAACACCAGAAAATAATAGAGAAACACAAGATTCTAGTGCTCAAACACCAGAAAATAATACAGAAACACAAGATTCAAGTTCTCAAGCACCAGAAAATAATACAGAAGCACAAGATTCAAGTGCTCCAGCACCATCTGATAATGAAAGATTAGAAAATATAATGCAAGAAGTAAAAAATTATAAACTACAAGATGATATATTAGCAAATGGTGAATCAAGTAGAAAAAATAAAGACAAAATAACTAATAAAGATGGAGTAGCTTTTGAACCACATTTAATTTATGATGCTTTGGATGAATTAAATAAAATATTTGAATCATCTAATATTAAAGATGTAGGTAATACAGGATTAGTTAAATTACAATCATCATCAGATGAGTTAAGTGGCTGTTTAGCAGATGCAAAGGGTCTTATAAAAGATTTAGCAAGTATGTATTATTTATCTGATTCTGATGATTATGTAACTTTTATGGAACTTAATAATAAAATAAAATCATTTATTGATAAGGTTGCACCAGCTTTACTTCCAATAAAAATTGAAATAGATAAAATAAATACTGAAGTAAAAAATCGTGAGAAACTAATAAAAGAAAAAGAAGATTTAATAAATTATAATTTATATACAAATTCTATATTTAAAAAAGATATTGAAGAAATATCTAAATATCCAAATTCAAATAATAATGAAGTTATAGATGCATATAATAAAGCAATTTTAAGAAATGAAAAAAAGAATGATAAATGTTTAGAAGAAAAAAAGCAATTAGAAGATGAAATATCTGAAATTAAAGAAAAAGGTCTAAATTCTATAAATAATACTAATGATAAAGATAAAAAAATACCTGAAGTAGTACCTTCAATTCCTGAAGAAGGTAAAGATAAAGACAAAGACAAAGATAAGGATAAAGATAAGGATAAAGACAAAGATAAAAAACCTATTAAAGGTAAAGTTAAAGGAAAACATACACCAAAATCAAGTTTATGGAGTAAACTTAAAAAGGTATTAATAGGTGCAGCAGCATTCTTAGTACCATTTGCAGTATATGGTGGTATAAAATCAACAAGTGATAGACCTGTAAATGATGTAGTTGATGAAGATTTGTCTAGACTTCCTGGACCAACAGACTTTGAAGAATCAAATTCTAAAGATTCTAATACTACTTCAACACCTGATATTTCTGGTTCTGTAACTTCAAGTCCTACTACTGGTTCTACTTCTTCAAGCTTTACAGGGCCAAGCTTAGATTCAAAGCCTGAAGAATCAACTCCTGTAGCACAAAATTCTGAATTACCTATTAATTTAAGTGAAGGTGAAAGAGCAGTTTTTAGTGATGGAAAAAAAGATGTAGAAATTACAACTTCTGGAACAACTTATGTAACAGAAAATGGTCAAACTGAAGAAAAAGAAAAACAAGAATTAAATACAAATAATGGTGTATCAACAGTTGAAAAAGTAAATTTTGAAGCTCCAAAAGAATCTGAAACACCTGCACCACCTGTAGAAACTCCTCAATCACCTGTTCAATCTGCAGAACCAACACCAGTTACTACTTATGAAGAATCTTCTGAGAGCATTCAAAATAGTATTAATCAAGCAATTCAAGATCCATCAACACAGGCTAATTTAACAGCATTTTTTGAACAATTAGGTGAAGGTCAACCACAATTATAATAAATTAGGAGGAAAAAAGAATGGAAAATTTAACAAATCAAATTTTAGAATTAGAAGAAGGTAAAAATTATTTTGTATTAAGACAAGCTTCATATAAAGGCAAAACTTATTTCTTAGTAGTTGGGGTTACTCCTGATGAAGAAAACTTTACTAATGAATTTATGTTTTTAGAAAAAGTTGATAGTGAAAATGATGAAAATTTATTTGATGTTGAGGAAGTAACAGATCCAGCTATATTAGAAGTACTTGCTAAAAATATAAAATTAGATTAATTTTGAATAAAAATATTAAATTCCTTTCAATATAAGTGTGAAAGGAATTTTTTATGGCTAAAAATAAAGTTGAAATTAATGGTATTAACACAAATGAATTAAAAGTATTATCTCATGAAGAGATGATTGATTTATTTAATAAACTCAAATCAGGAGATAAAACTGCTAAAGATAAAATAGTAGAAGGTAATTTAAAACTAGTATTAAGTATTTTAAAAAATTATCAAAATAGATGTGATAATATGGATGATTTATTTGAAATTGGAGTAATAGGACTAATTAAAGCAGTTGATAATTTTGATCTTTCTTTTAATGTTAGATTTAGTACATATGCAGTTTTTATGATAGAAGGTGAAATAAAAAGATACATAAGAGATAATAATTCACTTAGAGTATCTAGAAGTACTAAAGAACTTTCATATAAATTAATAAATTATAGAGAGGATTATTTATCTAAATATTATAAATATCCTTCAAATGACGAAATGTGTGATTATTTTAATATTACACCATATGAATTATATAAAACATTAAATTCATTAAATGATGTAGAAAGTATATTTGAACCAATATATAGTGATGGAGGAGATACTATATATTTAGTAGATCAATTAGAAGATAAGAAAGTAAAAGATTTAGATGAATTACTTGCATTAAGAGAAGCAATGTCAAAAATTAAAGATAGAGAAAAAACTATATTAACAAAAAGATATATTGATGGGTTATCTCAAGCTGAAATAGCAGAAGAATTATCAATTAGTCAAGCACAAGTATCAAGAATTGAAAATAGTGCTTTAAATAGTATTAAAAAATTAATTTTATAATATAATTTAATATGAAATTATCAGAATTACAAAAAAAAGATATTGTTAGTATTAGAGATGGTAAAAAAATAGGTAGAATAGTAGATGTAGAATTTGATGTTAAAAGTGGATATATGATTCATTTTGTGATAGAAAAAGCACATTTTGTTAGAAGTTTGTTTTCTCAAACAGAAGAATTAAATATTAAATTTACTCAAATAAAAAAATTAGGAGAAGATGTAATACTAATAGATATATCTTAAAAAATTTGATAAAATATAAATATGAAAAAGAAATATATAATATTTAGTTTAACAATTATTTTATTAACATTATTTGATCAAATATCTAAAATTATAGTAGTAAATAATTTTGAGTTATATGATTCAGTAGTTTTAATAAATAATTTTTTAAAGTTTTATTATTTAAAAAACACAGGAGCTTCTTTTGGAATACTTAGTGGTAAAATGGTATTAATTATATTAATTAATTTAATAATGATTATTTATTTAATTAGAGAGATTATAAATCATAAAGAAAGTAATTTATTACTAGTTAGTAGTAGTTTAATAATTAGTGGTGCCTTTGGTAATTTAATAGATAGAGTATTTAGAGGGTCCGTAATTGATTTTATATCTTTTACGATATTTAATAGGGAAATGCCTGTGTTTAATCTTGCAGATACTTTTATAACAATTGGAGTAATTTTATATATAATAATGATATTTATGGAGAGTAGTGATGAAAGAGATAATAGTAAGTGAAGATGATAATTTAAAAAGATTAGATGTTTTTTTAACTAGTGTTATTAATGAAAGTAGGAATTTTATATCTAAAAATATTAAAAATGGAAATATAACAGTAAATGATAATATAGTTAAAAGTGGATATACACTTAAAACAAATGATAAAATTAGAATAAAAGATTTAACTGTAGATACAACTGTTAAACCAGAAGAAATACCACTTGATATTTTATATGAAGATAATGATATAATTGTTGTAAATAAAAAAAGTGGTATGGTAGTTCATCCAGGAAATGGGAATCACTCTCATACACTTGTTAATGCCCTAATGGCTCATACAGATGATCTTGCTGATGAAGAAGGTAGTGAAAGACTTGGAATAGTACATAGAATTGATAAAGACACATCTGGTGTATTATTAATAGCTAAAACAAATGAAGCTTTAAGAAAACTATCAGATGACTTTAAAAATAAAAGAATTAAAAGAAAATATATAGCATTAGTACATGGTGTGATTGAAAATAATAAAGGTAAAATATCCGCTCCGATTGGAAGAAGTAAAATAGATAGAAAAAAGATGTGTGTAACTGATGAAAATAGTAAAACTGCAGTAACTAATTTTACAGTATTAGAAAGATATAAAACCGCGACACTTGTAGAATTAGTATTAGAAACAGGAAGAACTCATCAAATTAGAGTTCATATGGATTATATAGGACATCCTGTAGTAAATGATAGTGTATATGGAAAAAGAAAAATAATTAATAATTATGGTCAAATGTTACATGCAGAATATCTTGGATTTAATCATCCTATAACTCATGAATTTTTAGAATTTAGTGTTCCTCCAGAAAAAGAATTTACTGAAATATTAGAAATGTTTAAAAATTCATAAAGTAAATTGTACTCATTAAAATAAATGCATAAAGTCCATATATCATATAAGGTATCAAGAAGTAAGAAGAAACTTTTGATATCTTTTTTGTTTCAATATACAAGAATATTGAAGACAAGACCGTAAGAGTAGTAATAATTAATCCTAAAAATGGACTCATTAAATAGAAAAAGAAATACATAAATAACTCATTTGAAATATAATTAGTTATTAAAATATATAAGTAATCATTATTATTTTTTAATATATTAGTTTTCTTCATTATTAAAATGATACTAATAGTATTTAGAATATAAATAATAAACCATATAATACTTATATACTTTCCACTAAGAGCAAAACTTGGTAATTTAAGTAAGTTATAAAATTCAGGATTATATCTAAAAATTAAACCACTTAATAGCCATAAAAATAATATAATTATAAATAAAATAATGTCTTTAAAATACTTTTTTATTTTATCAACCCCTTTACTAATATTATGATTAATAGTAAAATAATATTAACGAGAAAGGAATTAAAAGATGAATTTTAAAATTAATAAAAAAGATGATATAGTTCTTAAAATATTACATTATTTCATTACAGAAGAAGATTATAAACCTGTTATAATTAATGGTCTTGATAATGAAATATGGCTTGAAAATATGGAAAATGATTTAAAATTAATTAGAATAAATAATAATTATATCCATAATGATGAACAATTAAAAAATGATATGTTTAAAGCTAAATCAATTATGAGAAGTATTAAGAAAAGTACATTATCATTTAATATGAATATGTTAAATTTATTACTTGATACAGGGGATGCTGTTAGTATGATTGATACTAAGAATGTTGAAACTATTAAAGTAAATAAGCTAGCGGATTTTAAAAAGAATAAAGTGGTAAGTGAATTTTTTCCAAAAGTTAAAACAGCACAATTAAGTGAAAAAACTGATCCAATTGAATTCTTTAAACTAACAGAAGATATGAATGAAAAAACAATTAAAAATGAAAAAAAACTTGCTAAAATATTTAGTCAAAAGAAACCAACAATTACTTATTTATTAATTGTAATTAATATAATGGTTTATCTATTTATGGCTTTATATGATAGAACTGGTGAACTTGCATTTATGTTTGCTAATAATTATTTATTTGTAAAATCAGGTGAATTTTATAGATTATTTACAAGTATGTTTATGCATGCTGACATTATACATTTAGCATTTAATATGTATGCACTTTATATTATTGGACCTCAAGTAGAAAGATATTATGGAAAACTTAGATTTTCACTTATATATTTTGTTAGTGGACTTTTAGGTGCTTTATTCTCATGTGTATTTATGAGTGCTAATAGTTATAGTATTGGAGCTAGTGGTGCTATATTTGGTTTACTTGGAAGTATTGCATACTTTACATATTATTATAGAGCTACTTTACAAGGATTTTTACATAGTCAAATAGTTCCAGTAATTCTTGCTAACCTTTGTTTAGGTTTATTTATACCAAACATTGATATGTCAGGTCATATAGGTGGACTTATTGGTGGTATATTAATGTCTATGGCTATTGGAATAGGGGATAAAGGTAGAAGAAAAGATGAAATTAATGGAATAATAGTTCTTGTATTAATGTTTATATTTATGACTTATATGGTAATTATAAAATGAGTATTATAGGTTATAAAAGTTTAGATAATAACTTTACTAATATGTATGGAACTACTTATGAATTTAATAAAAAATATATTTTGAATGGTAAATTAGAGTGGAGAATAAATGGATTTCATTTTTGCAAATATCCAGAAGATACTCTAAGATATATAGAAAGCTTTAATAGTCCATTTAAAATAGTTAAAGTACTAGCAAGTGGAGAAATTGTTCTATATGAAGATGAATACTTTGGATATTATAATATGTTCGCATCTAGTGAAATGACATTATTAAATGAACTACCAAGAGAAGAATTATTAAAAATAATAATTGAATCAAAAAATCAATTTAGAGCTATGAGATTAATTAAATCTATAAAACTAAATGATAGTGAAATAAATGAAATATTAAAAAATTATCCATATTTAATTAATGATATAAACTATTATCAATATGATAAAAAAGATACTTATAAAAAATTATTTTTAAAAAAATAACCAAGATTATTCAAATTATCTTGGTTTTATTTCTAATATGTTTCTTTTTAAAACATATAATTTATTGGTGAATAAAATGTTTCAAACTAAACAAAATAGAAGAATTAAATATATATTTGTTTTTTCAATATTAATTTTTATATTTGTAATTATTAAAATATTTTATATTCAAGTAATAGAATATGATAAATTAAGTACTTTAGCTAATGATCTTTGGAGTAGAAATTTAACAGTTCAAGCTGATAGAGGTAAAATACTTGATAGAAATGGAAAAGTTATTGTAGATAATTTAACTACAGTAGGATTATATTTAGTACCTGCACAAATTACTAATAAAGAAGCCGTTGCTAAGAGTTTAAGTGAAATACTTGGTGTTACTTATGAAGAAATGTATAAACGGGTTAGTAAAAAAACTTCTATTGAAAGAGTACATCCAGAAGGTAGAAATTTAAGCTATGAAATAGCAGAACAAATTGAAAAATTAAATTATGATGGAGTATATCTTTTAAAAGAAAGTAAAAGAAATTATTTATATGATGGTCTTTTATCACATGTTATAGGATATACTGGTATTGATAATCAAGGACTTAGTGGACTAGAACTTAAGTATGATAAATTATTAACTGGTACAAATGGAAGTATTAAATATTATAGTGATGGAAAAGGAAAAAGACTTGATTTAGAAGAAATGTATTCATCTCCTGTATCAGGAAAAGATTTATATTTAACAATTGATTTAGATGTTCAATTATCTCTTGAAAATGCTCTTAATAATGCTTTTACTAAATATAATGCTGAAGGTGCTATTGGAATAGTTATGAAAGCTAAAACTGGTGAAATTTTAGCGATGAGTTCACTTCCATCATTTGATCCTGAACACTATCAAAATTATAGTGAAGAAATTATTAATAGAAATCTAGCAATTTGGTCTAACTTTGAACCTGGGTCTACTTTCAAAATTGTAACATTAGCTTCTGCTATTAACGAAGGAGTAGTTAATGTATTTGAAGATACTTATAATGATACGGGTAGTATTAAAGTAGAAGGATCTACTCTTCATTGTTGGAGACTTAAAGGTCATGGACTTCAAACTTATGTACAAGTTGCAGAAAACTCTTGCAATCTTGGTGTTAATACAAGAACATGTAAAAATTTTTAAAAATTTTTTAACATTAATTGACAAATATAATAATTTGTATAATAATATTAGTAAATTGTGGAGGAATTATTATGATAAATTTAGTTATCATAAATTCAAAAACAAATAAAGTAATAATAAAAGAGGACATTAACTTTTAATATTTTAATGCCCTCTTTTTTTGTATAAGGAGGTGGTTTCCGTAATAAATATAAAATATTTAAAAAAGGAGGTAATATGGAAGAAAAAATAAAAACTAAATTTGAAAAAAATATGAGTAAAATACTATATTTACAACTTGCATTTGAAGATTATTCTCTTCATAGTGGAAATGAACCTGAGTTATATATTAAAATTAATGAAGAAACACAACAATTACGAGAACAAAAAGATCAAATTGATGAAAAAACAAAAATTGAAAAATCTTTAGATATTTTAAATCAATATGAAGAATTATTAAAAATAGTAGGAAAAGAAAAATTTATATTTTACGAAGATGGAAGTATAGAATATAAATGGGATGATAATTTATTGAAAGGAGAAAAATAATAATGGGAAAAGATAGTAATAGAGGTAGTAATAGAGATTGGGGTTATGCTAGTTATGATGTTGATAATCCTGATAATGGTAAATTAACTTATACTAGTTATGAAAAGAGTGGTTCTGTAAATAGATATTCTGATAATGGAGATGGAGGACATAGTCACGAACATTGGAATAGTAAAGATAGTTATAATCAAGGAAATTCTCCAGATTATAGTAGAAAAGAAAGTAATAGTTCAAAAAATCCTTCAACAGGAGAAGTTCAAAATAATGGTGGATGTTATCTTACTTCTGCTTGTATGCAACATTTTCAAGATAAATTTGATGATAACTGCTATGAATTAACAGTGCTTAGATGGTTTAGAGATAATTTCGTAACTAAAGAAGATATTAAACATTATTATGAAACAGCACCATTAATAGTAGAAGGTATTGAAAGTGAAGATGAAAAAAATATTATATATGATTATATCTATGATAATGTAGTTGATTACTGTGTAAAACAAATAGAAAATGGTAATTATAATGAAGCATATAATAGATATAAAAATAGTATTTTAAATTTTGAAAAAACTTTTGCAAAACAATTATTAGAAAATAAAATAGTAAAAACATTGAAATTAACTAATATATAATATAACTAGTTTGATTTAATTTTAAAAGGTGATATTTTATCATCTTTTTTAATATTCATAATTATTAAATTTTTATAATAAAATTATGTGGAGGCACTATGAACCAAATAATTAATGAATTAAAATTAATAATCAATAATAATTTATATCAAAAAAATAAAATTACATTTGAAGAATTTAAATTAGCTAATGAAAAATTAATGAAGGAATATAATGAATATTGTAAAAACTAGAAATGAATTATTATTAGGTAAAACTATTTTTGATATGAATTTAAATGTAGGTTATTATGCTAGGGTATCAACTGATAAAGATGATCAACTTAATAGTTTAGAAAATCAATCAAATTATTTTAGAGAAATGATAAATGAAAATAAAAATTGGAAATTAGTTGGTGAATATATTGATGAAGGTATTAGTGGAACTAGTATTAAAAATAGAGATAATTTTTTAAAAATGATTGAAGACTCTAAAACAGGAAAATTAGACTTAATTGTTACAAAGGAAATATCAAGATTTTCAAGAAATGTAATAGATAGCATTAAATATACAGAAGAACTTTTAAACAATGGAACTGTTGTGTTTTTTATAAGTGATAATATTAATACAATATATCCTGATAGTGAATTTAGATTGACTTTAATGTCATCATTAGCTCAAGATGAAGTTAGAAAACTTTCTGAAAGAGTAAAATTTGGAATTAAGAGAATGATAAAAGATGGTAAAATTATTGGAAATAATTTAACTGGTTATTATATGAAAGATGGAAAAATGATTGTTAATGAAAATGAAAAACCTATTATAGAAACATTATTTAATTTATATGTAACTGGTAAATATTCATTTAATAAAATAGCAGATATATTATATAAAAAAGGATATAAAAATAAAAATGGAAATGTATATTCTGCAACTACTTTAAGAAAATTTCTCACTAATCCTAGATATAAAGGATATTATACTGCTAATTTAACAAAAGTAGAAAGTTATAAAACTCATAAAAAAGTTAAAATACCAAAAGAAGAACATATTATTTATAAAAGTGGTTTAATTGAACCAATTGTATCAGAAGAATTATGGAATAAAGCTAATATGATTTATGATAAAAAATATAAACATAAAAATATGCATTTAACAACTAATCAAAAATCAATAGATGAATCTAAATATACATTTAAATTATTTTGTAGTAATCACAATGAAATATTTGTAAGATTTGCTGGATCAAATAGAAGATGTAATCCTACATGGGTATGTAAAAAATATAAAAATGAAGGAATAATTGCATGTGAAACACCAATAATTAGAGAAAAAAAATTAGATGAATTAATGATTAAAATATTAAATACTTATATAGAAAAATATTTAAAACAAATAATTATTGATATGAAAGAACTTTATAAAGATATTTTAACTATAACAAATAAAAACTTAAAATTAAATTTAGAAATTAAAAGAAAAGAATTACTAGAAAATAGAGATAAATTAATTAATTTAAATTTATCTAATATTATTTCAAATGATGAATTAAAAAACAAACTAAATAAAAATAATAATGAATTAAATAAAATAAATAATGAAATAAAAAATATAAAAGATTTTATAAATATACATTCAAATATTAATGATATTCAAAATGAAATAAAAAATAATTTAGATATTAAGAATAATTTAAATACATATATAAATTTATTAATAGATAAAATTATTGTTACTAAATTAGATAATAGATATAAAATGAAATTAAAAATTATTTTTAAAGATGGAAATACTAAGGAAGTATTATTTGAAAATTAAAAGTATTGTCGAATTTATTTTTTTTATCAAAAATGTTGCTCCCGAGAACCCAGGGTTTGTAACACTTGGTATGAAACTTGGAAAAGAAAAATTATTTAAATATATTACTGAACTTGGTTTTGGTAAAAAAACAGGTATTGATTTAAATGGAGAAGCTACTGGAATACTCTTTAATATGGATAAAGTAGGGCCTGTAGAACTAGCAACTACTGCATTTGGTCAAGGAATTAGTGTTACTGCTATACAACAAGTAACAGCAGTATCAGCAATAGTTAATGGAGGGAATCTTTATACTCCATATATTGTTTCACAAGTTGGTGAAGAAAAAAATTCACCTAAATTAAAAAAATCAGGTATTATTACAAAAGAAACTACTGATTTAGTTAGATATACACTTGAAAGTGTTGTTGCTAATGGAAGTGGAAGAAGTGCTTATATTGAAAATTATAGAGTAGGTGGCAAAACTGGTACTGCACAAAAAGTTGGTGATGATGGACATTATATGAGTGGAAACTATGTTCTTTCATTTATTGGTTTTATGCCTGCTAATGACCCTGAATATGTAATATATGTTGCACTTGATCATCCAACTGGTGTTACACAATATGGTGGTGTTGCTAGTGCTCCAATAGCAAAACAAGTACTTGAAGATATAATATCTATTTATGATTTAAAAGAAGATAAAACAGGTCTTCCAAAAGTATATAGATGGGATGATACGATTTATTATACAATTCCAGATATTATTGGTAAAACAAAAAAAGAAGCTAAATCTTTAATAAATACTATGTATGCAGGAATTAATATTGAATTTGTAGGTGATGGTGATAAAGTTATTGATTCACAACCTACAAGTGGTTCAAGAGTAAAACAGAATTCAACAATTAAAATTATGTTAAATTAAAAAAAATATTTACAATCACTTGTTTGTATGATAATATTATATTAATAGAACTTTCATAGGAGGTATATTATGGAAAAGTTAACTGAAAAGCAAAATGAAATATTAACAGTGATTAAAAAATTTATGGCAGAAAAAGGTTTTGCGCCTACAATTAGAGAATTATGTGCCCTATGTAATCTTAGTAGTACAGCAACTATGTTTGTTCATTTAAAGAATTTAACTAATAAAGGCTATATAAGTCAAACAGAAAGTAAATTTAGAACAATTGAATTAAATGTACCAAACGAATATGATAAAAGAAATGAAAATGTTATTGAAGTTCCACTACTTGGAAAAGTAGCAGCAGGTAATCCTATTGAAGCAATAGAAAATCCAAATGAATTTTTTGCACTTCCAAAAGAACTAGTACCAAATAATGCATCAGTGTTTACTTTAAAAGTAAATGGGGAAAGTATGATTAATGCTGGAATATTAGATAGTGATATTGTAATAGTAAAGAAACAAAATGAAGCTCATAATGGTGAAATAGTAGTTGCTATGACTGATGAAAATGAAGTTACATTAAAAAGATTTTATAAAGAAAAAGGACATATTAGATTACAACCTGAAAATGATTTATTAGATCCAATTATATTAAATAATGTAACTATATTAGGTGTAGCAATTGGACTATATAGAAAAATATAATAGTTTAAATTATTAGAATATTAAAAAAGAGAAATTCAATTTTCTCTTTTATATTGCTTTTATAGTATTACTTGTAACAACATTTAATTGGTTATTTGATTGTGGTGTTGTTTTGTTATTTGAATTGTCTGTTTGATTTATTGGTGTAATAGGTGTAAATGGTTTATCTAAATCTAAACTTTCTCTTTCATGAAAGATTTTTTCACTTAAATTTTCATCATCATCTTCAGTATTATTATCACTATCAAATAGATTTGCAACAGCTAAATCATTTTCTAAATCAACTATTTTTAATATTTCATCAAAACTTGTTTCACCTAATATTACTTTTTCAAGTCCATCTTGAAGTAATGTGTGTGTTTTACCTTCAAGATAAACTAGTTTTCTTAATTTATTTTTAGTAGCACTATTAGTAATTGCATCTTTTATTTCATCAGTTACAACTAAAACTTCTGCTACTGCAATTCTATTTTTATATCCTTTAAAGCATTCAGGACATCCATCAGGATTAGCATCATATATTTTTTCTACATCTTTATGTAATACTTTATTAAATAAAGTTTTTTCATAATCAGTCGTATCTCTTAAAATTCTACAATGTGGACATAACATTCTTGCTAGTTTTTGAGAAATCATTCCATTTAAAGAAGTTCCTATCAAATATCTTTCAACATCCATATCAGTAAGTCTTTCAATTGTATTTAATGCATTGTTAGTGTGGATTGTTGATAAAACTTTATGACCAGTAATAGAAGCTCTAACTGCTATTCTTGCTGTTTCGCTATCACGAATTTCTCCAATCATTATAATATCTGGGTCTTCTCTTAAAATACTTCTTAAAACATTTGCGAAGTCTAAACCAATTTCAGCTTGAGCTTGTACTTGATTAATTCCTTCAATATCCATTTCAACTGGGTCTTCAACAGTAATTATATTAACTTCACGAGTATTTAATTTTTGTAAAATAGAGTAAACAGTTGTAGATTTACCACTACCAGTAGCACCAGTAACTAATACTATACCATTTGGTACTTCAATCATTTGTATTATTTTTTCTAAATTATGTTTAGAGAAACCTAATGTTTCTAAACCTTGTAAACTCTTTGAATAGTCTAAAATACGAAGAACAACTTTCTCTCCATTATTTGTAGGTAAACTAGCAACACGAAGATCAAGCATTTTATCTCCAATTTTACTTTTAATAGCACCATCTTGTGGAAGTCTTGTTTCCATAATATTCATACTTGCTATCATTTTAATACGTGAAATCATATTTCTTTTAAATTCAGCTGGTACAATAGCATAGTCATAAAGAATACCATCAACACGCATTCTTATTTTTAATGAATCTTTTGATGGATCAAAGTGAATATCACTGGCATTCCTTTTAACCCCATCTAAAATGATTTCATTTGCTATTTCAACTATTGGTATATTGTTAAAATCAAATTCCTTCATTTTTAAGCCTCTCTTTATTCTATTTTACTCTTAATCAATTATATAATATATTTTGATAACAATCAAGAAAAATGTTGTTATTTTAAAAAAATAATGATATACTTCTAAATAGAATAAGAGGTTATATTTATGAATAGAAAAGGATTTACTTTAGTTGAAATGATGGCAGTAATAGCAATTATAGGTATATTAACTCTTATGGTAACACCTGCTATAATTACAATAAGAAATAATATTTTACGAAATACACTTACAAGTAAATTAAATGTAATAAATAGTGCTGCTAAAGATTATGCTCAAAAACATATTATGGATGTTCCAAGTCCAGTTAGTAGTGAATTTAAAGGTGATAATAAATCAACAACAGATTGTCTTACTATTTATGTAAGAACACTTATAAATAATGGATATATGTTAGGTGATACTGATGATAGAAGAGGAGTAAATAATCCAATAACTAATAAAACTTTAAATAATGAATTAATATGTATTAGATATAGTAGTAATGATGCTTTAACTAGAGAAATTATTACATATATAGTAGGAGAGGATTCTTTATATGAAAATAAGTAATAGTTTTTTTGTGACAAAAAGAGAATATCCAAATGATGAAACAGTAGAGTCTACAAAATTGTTAATAAAAAGTGGAATGATTATGAAAAATGATAAAGGACTATATTCATATTTACCACTTGGTTTAAAAGTAATTGAAAATATTAAAAATATAATAAAAGAAGAATTTTCAAAAATAAATGCATATGAAGTATTAACTCCATCTATTTTATCTAATGATTTATATGAAATGTCTTCTCGTGATAAAATGTTTGGAAAAGAAATATATGAAATAAAAGATAGAAATAATAAATATTTTAATTTACTAGCAACAGATGAAGAATTATTATCATCTCTTGCTAAATTAAAAATAAAAAGCTATAAAGATTTGCATTTTACTTTATATCAATTTAATAATAAATATAGAGATGAAGAAAAAACTAATTTTGGAAATATTCGTAAAAAAGAATTTTTAACTATCGGTGCTAGTAGCTTTGATTCTAATGAAGGTGGACTTGAAGTAAGTTATGATAAAATGTTTATGACTTTTAAAAATATTTTTAATAAATTAGGAATAGATACATTAGTAGTAGAATCATCTCCATTATTTATGAATAATATAGTTGGAGAGGAATTTCAATTTATTTCAAAAAATGGTGATAATGAAATAGTAAAATGTAGTAATTGTAGTTATGCTTGTAATATAGAAGATGCAACTTCAAAATCAATTTATACTAATAGAGAAATAGATTTAAAGAAAAAAGAATTAGTAAAAACTACAAATGTTAAATCAATAAAAGAAGTTAGTGAATTTTTTAATGTATTTCCAAGTAATATTTTAAAATCATTAATTTGCAAAGTTGATAATACTTACAAAATGATTTTATTAAAAGGTGAAAGTGAATTAAATGTAAATAAATTAAAAAAAGTATTTAAAACAGATAATATTGAAGTGCCAAGTGTATATGAACTAGAAAAAATAGGTACTACTGTTGGATATGTTGGACCTATTGGATGTACTATGGAAATAATTGCAGATAATGAAGTTAAAAGTATGCATAATTTTATATGTGGAAGCAATAAAGAAGGATTTCACTATAAAAATGTAAATGTAGGAAGAGATTTTAAAATTAATAGATATGCTGATTTAAAATTATTTGATGAAAACTCTTTATGTCCAGTATGTAAAAGTAAATGTAATATTGTTAAAGGTTTTGAAATAGGTCAATTATTTAAATTAGGTAGATATTATAGTGAAATATTTGATTTAATTTATACAAATGAATCAAATAATACTGAATATGTACAAATGGGTTCTTATGAAATTGGAATTGATAGATGTATTAGTGCAATAGTTGAAAATAATTATGATGAAAAAGGAATTATATGGCCTTATTGTGTAGCTCCATATAAAGTTGCAATAGTAATTCATAATATAAATGATAAAGATACATTAAAATATGGAAAAACTTTGCATGATAAATTAATAGATTTAAAAATAGATACAATATTAGATGATAGAAAAGAAAGTATTGGGGTTAAGTTTAATGATATGGATTTAATTGGAATACCAATTAGATTAACTTTAGGAAATAAATTTGTAGAAGAAGGTAAAATTGAAATAAAATTAAGAAATGATAATGAAAAAATTTATGTTAATAAAAATGAAGTAATTGATTATATACAAAATATACAAAATAGTAAATTATAATAATTAAAAAAGTGCAAAAATATATTGCACTTTTTAAAATGTGAAAATTATTCTTTTTTAATGTTATAGTAATATTTTAGTTGAAAATAAGAATTAAAAATGATAAAATTCTTATAGTAGGTGAAAATATGAAAAAGAGTCTCTTAAAAATTTTAATAATAGTAATGATAATGATATTACCAATATATATAAAAGCAGGAACATATTCACAAGAAGTAAATAATGCAAATAGTTATATACTAGGCAATGATTTTAGAAATGATTATCAGAAATATTTAATGGATGGAAGTAAAGATATTCTTTCATTTGGTTATAAAAATGGAAAAGTAGAAAGAGATACTAATTTCACATATGGTGGATTTATAAGTAATGACGAGTATAAAATAACAACAAAAGATAATGTATCATATTTATATGATGGAGTAAATTATTGGACATTAACAAAAGATGGAACAAAATATTATGTAGTAGGAGAAAGTGAAACTCAAGATACAAATAAAAACTATAGAAGTAGAGTAACAGAATATTTACGAAGTGATATAAAAATAAGTGGACAAGGAACATTAAAAGATCCATGGATGTTCGAACCAATATATAAAGTTGATTTAAAAGTAGAAAATGGAACAGTTGAGTATCCAAATGGACAATATATAGATAGAAGTGGTAAATTAATAGCAAATTTTACCCCTACTTTTGGATATAGATACATAACAAATGATTGTGGAATCTATATGGAAAATGGATATGATAAAGAGAAAAATGTAGCAACAGTAAGTAGAGTTAATAGAGACTTAACATGTAATGTAATATTTGGTTTAGGAATATATAAAGTACAATTAGGAGCAGATGAAGAAGTCGTAAAGCCAAAGAATATATATTTAAGATATGAAGAGAATTTTTATAAAGAAGAGAGCTTAGATAATGTAATAAGAGAAATACAAGAAGCTCCAACAAAAGAAGGATATACATTTAAAGGATATAGTTATACAGATAGAGAAGGAAAAGAAGTATTAATTATTAGTAGTACAGGAAAAATAGATAGTAGTAAATCATCAACAATAACAGAAGATACAATATTAACATCAGTATGGGAAGCAAATAAATATGAAATAACATTTAATGCAAATGGTGGAACAGTATCACCAGGAACAAAGACAGTAACATTTGATGATGAATATGGAGTGTTGCCAGAACCAAAAAGACCAGGATATAATTTTGATGGATGGTATACAGCATCAGAAGGCGGAGAGAGAATATTAAGTACAACAAAAGTAACAACAGCAAGAGCTCAAATATTGTATGCACATTGGACAATATGTGCAAGTGGAACATATACGGCAGAGAATTCATCATATTGTACAGCCTGTCCAGCCGGAAGTTATAATACAGAAGCAGGGGCAAGTTCATGTAAAAAATGTGAAGCAGGACACTATTGTACAGGAGGAGAAAATAATAGTTTGTGTCCAGGTGGAACATATAGAACAGAAACTGGAGCAACATCACAAGAAGCTTGCATAACTTGTAATACAGGAAGTTTTTCTAAAGATGGAGCAAGTAAATGTACTGCTTGTGAAGGAGGAACATATAATACAGGAACAGGAAACACATCTTGTACAAAGTGTGAAGCAGGATATTCATGTAGTGGTGGAGGCAATCATGAGAAATGTGCAGTGGGATATCATAGTAGTGAAGGATCAAGTACATGTACAATAAATAGAGTAACAATAAGATATAAAGTAAACGGTGGAACAATAAAGAGTAGTACAAAAGATAGTAATTATAGCTATACATGGACAGTAGATAGTAATGGATTAATAACAAGAACAATAAGTGGAAAAAGCTCAACAGATTATCATGGGGTAGATTATGGAAAGACAGTAAATCTAGCAAACTGGGATAATGGAAGTTACATGCATATAAGTAAGGCAGGAAATGTAGCAGTAAAAGGATCAGAATGGATATGTGAAAGTGGATGTACAGTAGCAAATAAAACATTTGATCATGATACAACATACAATGCAAGTGATTTCTGTGATGTAAGTAAAGGAGATTGTACAGTAGTATTAAAAGTAAATTGGAGTGAGTGCCCAGCTGGAACATATGCAGCAGCAGGAGAGACAGTATGTACAGCATGTGCAGCCGGAACTTATAACACAACAGCCGGTCAATCATCATGTGCAGCCTGTCCAGCCGGAAAGTATTGTACAGGAGGAACAAATAATACAGCCTGTCCAGCTGGCACATATAGAACAGGAACCGGAGGAAAAGCTGTAGGTGATTGTACAAAGTGTGATGCCGGAACAGCAAGTAATAAAACAGGACAAACAGCAGCCACAACATGTGTAGCATGTACTGCTGGAACATATAATACAACAGCTGGTAGTACTTCGTGTTCGGCATGCCCAGCTGGAAAATATTGTACAGGAGGAACAAATAATACAGCCTGTCCAGCTGGAACATATAGAACCGGAACAGGAGGTGCAGCTGTAGGAGATTGTACAAAATGTGCAGCCGGAACAGCAAGTAGTGGAACAGGAAAAACAGCCGCAAGTACATGTGTAGCATGTACTGCCGGAACATATAATACAGGAGAAGGAAATACATCTTGTACAAAATGTGAAAAAGGATATTATTGTACAGGAGGAAGTAATAGAACAGCCTGTCCAGCAGGAACATATAATTCAGGAGAGGGAGGTTCATCAGCAGAGTCATGTACGGCATGTGTAGCTGGAACATATGGAACAAAAACAGCTCAAACTTCATCTGCTAATGCATGTACAACATGTGAAGATGGATATGGATGTAGCGGAGGAAGCAATCATACGAAGTGTGCAGCTGGAACATATAGTACAGGAACGGGAAATAGTTCATGTACAACATGTGAAAAAGGATATTATTGTACAGGAGGAAGTAATCATACAGCATGTGATGCTGGAACAGCAAATAATTCAACCGGACAAAAAGCAGCAACTGCTTGTGTAACATGTGCAGCTGGAACATATACAAGTTCAAAAGGTCAAGCAACATGTGCCTCTTGTCCAGCCGGAAAATATTGTACAGGAGGAACAAATAATACAGCCTGTCCAGCCGGAACATATAGAACGGGAACAGGAGGAAAAGTAGCCGGAGATTGTACGGCATGTGCAGCCGGAACATATAGTACAGCAACAGGACAAACGGCAGCAAGTACATGTGTAGCTTGTCCAGCCGGAAAGTATTGTACTGGAGGAAGTAACAATACAGCTTGTCCAGCCGGTACATACAAGACAACAACCGGAGGAAAAGCTGTAGGAGATTGTACAAAATGTGCAGCTGGAACGGCAAGTAGTGGAACAGGTCAAACGGCAGCCACGACATGTGTAACTTGTCCAGCTGGAACATATACAAGTAGTGAAGGTCAATCGACATGTGCAGCATGCCCGGCCGGAAAATACTGTACTGGTGGAACAAATACAACAAATTGTCCAGCCGGAACATATAGAACGGGAACCGGAGGAAAAGTAGCTGGGGATTGTACGGCATGTGCAGCTGGAACATATAGTACAGCAACAGGACAAACAGCAGCCACGACATGTGTAGCTTGTCCAGCCGGAAAGTATTGTACAGGAGGAAGTAACAATACAGCCTGCCCAGCCGGTACATATAAAACAACAACCGGAGGAAAAGCTGTAGGTGACTGTACAAAATGTGCAGCAGGAACGGCAAGTAGTGGAACAGGAAAAACAGCCGCAAGTACATGTGTAGCATGTACAGCAGGAACATACACAAGTAGTGAAGGTCAATCAACATGTTCCTCTTGTCCAGCAGGAAAATATTGTACAGGTGGAAGCAATACAACAGCCTGTCCAGCCGGAACATATAGAACGGGAACAGGAGGAAAAGTAGCCGGAGATTGTACGGCATGTGCAGCCGGAACATATAGTACAGCAACAGGACAAACGGCAGCAAGTACATGTGTAGCTTGTCCAGCCGGAAAGTATTGTACTGGAGGAAGTAACAATACAGCTTGTCCAGCCGGTACATACAAGACAACAACCGGAGGAAAAGCTGTAGGAGATTGTACAAAATGTGCAGCTGGAACGGCAAGTAGTGGAACAGGTCAAACGGCAGCCACGACATGTGTAACTTGTCCAGCTGGAACATATACAAGTAGTGAAGGTCAATCGACATGTGCAGCATGCCCGGCCGGAAAATACTGTACTGGTGGAACAAATACAACAAATTGTCCAGCCGGAACATATAGAACGGGAACCGGAGGAAAAGTAGCTGGGGATTGTACGGCATGTGCAGCTGGAACATATAGTACAGCAACAGGACAAACAGCAGCCACGACATGTGTAGCTTGTCCAGCCGGAAAGTATTGTACAGGAGGAAGTAACAATACAGCCTGCCCAGCCGGTACATATAAAACAACAACCGGAGGAAAAGCTGTAGGTGACTGTACAAAATGTGCAGCAGGAACGGCAAGTAGTGGAACAGGAAAAACAGCCGCAAGTACATGTGTAGCATGTACAGCAGGAACATACACAAGTAGTGAAGGTCAATCAACATGTTCCTCTTGTCCAGCAGGAAAGTATTGTACAGGAGGAAGCAATGTAACAAACTGTCCAGCCGGAACATATAGAACTGGAACCGGAGGAAGTAAAGCCGGAGATTGTACAAAGTGTGCAGCCGGAACCGCAAGTAATAAAACAGGACAAACAGCCGCAAGTACATGTGTAGCATGTACAGCTGGAACATTTGCTGCTTCAGATGGACTATCAGTATGTACAAAATGTCCAGATGGTTACGATAGTGAATCTGGAGCAAAAGCTTGTGAAATGGCAAAACTAACAAGTAGTAATGTTTGTTGTGGAAGTAGCTGTTCACTAACAACAGGAATATTATTAAGTTATACAGGAAATTGTCAAATTTTAGATGATGGCGGAAATAACTGGAGAATAAAATTATTATCAAATGGAAACCTAACAGTAGCAAAATTAATACCAATTGATGTCTTCTTAGTAGGAGGAGGCGGCGGTGGTGGCTGCTGGGGTGGCGGAGGCGGAGGTGGATATACACTAACTCAAAGAAATATAAATTTAGAAGAAAATACTACTTATCCTGTAACTATTGGAGCCGGTGGCGGAGGAGGCGGTTCATGGTGGTATGCTGGTGAAGAATATGCTGGTAATGGAGCTGCAGGAGGAAAAACTACAGCATTTGGTTTCACTGCTAATGGCGGAGGCGGTGGAATTGGATGGGGCGGAGGCGGAAATGGTGGCTCTGGTGGAGCTAACAGATATGCTACCGGAGGCGGAGCTTCTGATGGTGGAAGCAATGGTGGTAAAGGTCAAGGAACTACAACAAGTGAATTTGAAGAAGGAGTATACTTATATGCCGGTGGTGGAGCCGGTTGGGAAGGAACTAACAATAGTACAGGTGGTGAAGGCGGAGGCGGAAATAGAGCTGCAGCTGGCGGTGCCAATACTGGAGGTGGAGGCGGAGCAAATGGTTCTGGAGGATCAGGTGTAGTAGTTATTAGAAATATAAGATCATCTGTTCCAGTTGTATTACCTAAATGTAAATTAAAAATAGATGGTTCTAATGTTGTATTTGAATCTAAAACAGATAAAGATAATAATGATATTACTACATTTGGTATTAGTACAACAAATTCACCAGTATATGATGGTACATCATCACTAGCAGGAAAAGCTGGCACAACTTTTTATGGATTTGTAAAAGATTCTGATGGTAATGAGGGAAGATGTAGTCTTAAAGTTAATTCATGTACACAATATTGTGACTATCATTGCTATAATGATTTACAAGCTACATGGTATACATATTATGGTTGGGATACATCAAGATCTCCAGGTAGTGCTAACTGTAGTTATAGTTCTTCATGTTGGGCTGGTACTTATTGGAGTGCATGCTCATAGTAAAAGTAATTAAGCTTTAATATAAATAAAATCTTGTTTTTAGAAATAGAAACAAGATTTTTTATATTTTTAATTCAATAAATGACTAAAAATATTTAAATATATGTAAAATTGTGGTATAATATGCTCGTTTTTAAAAAATATTTTAAAAAAAAGAAGTGTTTTTTAATTTTATGTCGTATATATCTATTAGGAGGGCAAAAAATGGCATTTGTTTCTAAAGAAATCATTGATGAAATAAAATCTCAAAATGATATAGTTGATGTTATTCGTAGTTATATTGATTTAGATGACAAATTAAAAGGTAAATGTCCATTTCATAATGATAATAACCCTTCATTTAGTGTACATAAAGAAAAACAAATTTATAAATGTTTCTCTTGTGGAGAAAGTGGTAATGTAATAACATTTGTTGAAAAAATAAATGGAATATCATTTTTAGAAGCAATTAAAATGCTTGCTGATAGAGTTGGAATTAAATTAGATGTTTCATCTCCTAAAAAAGTAAATAGTCATTTAGAAAAATATTATGAAATAAATGCTACAGCTAATAAGTATTTCAAAAATAATTTACTTTCTTCAAAAGGAAAAGAAGCTATAAAATATTTAAGTGATAGAAGTATTGATAAAGATATAATAAATGAGTTTTCTATAGGGCTTGCAACAAATGATAATTTAACAGAAATATTAGAAAAAAAATATGATAAAAAAGATTTAATAGATATAGATATTTCAAGAGGAAGTGATGAAAAACAATTTGATACATTTCAAAATAGAATTATTTTTCCAATAATTGATGAAAATAATAATATAGTAGCTTTTAGTGGAAGAAAATATTTAAGTTCTGATCTTATAGATCATACGATATCTAAATATGTTAATTCTAAAGAAACAATTATATTTAAAAAAAGTAATACTTTATATAATTTAAATAATTCACTTCCAAATATTAAAAAGTCTAAAGAGATAATTATTACTGAAGGATTTATGGATACTATTAGAATGAGTAGTATTGGATATAAAAATGTAGTTGCCCTAATGGGTACTGCATTTACAAAAGATCATTTAGATAAAATACTTAAATTAAAATGTAGAGTAGTATTAAATTTAGATCAAGATAATCCTGGAAAGGAAGCAACTATAAATATAGGTAGTGAACTTATTAAACATAATCTTGAAGTTGATGTAATTGTATTTGATGATTATAAAGATAGTGATGAGTTTATTGTAGCAAAAGGAAAAGATGCCTTTGATATAGCTTATAATAATAGAATTTCATTTATTGATTTTAAACTTAATTATTTAAAATCTAATAAAAATATGAAAGATTCTAATGAAATAAGTAAATATATAAATGAAGCAATTTCATCAATTAATGATATAGATGATGATATATTAAGAGAACTTAAAACAAAAGAGTTATCTCACGAGTTTGGAATAGATGAATCAATAATTAAAAGTAAACTTAAAAATAATAATAAAAAAGAAATTATTGAAACAAAAGAAATTAAAAATAAAAGATATAACAAATATGATATTAGTGAAATTAGAATATTATATTTAATGTTAAATTATGATGATGTAATATTATATTTTGAAAATACTTTAGGATATTTAATACGAGATAATATGTCTAAACTTGCATATAAAATAATTGAATTTAGGAATGATTATGGATATTTTGATTATAGTGATTTTATTGATTATATAAGTGATGATAATAATTTAAATGAAACTTTAAAAGAAATAATGAAGTATCCAAATAATGAAGAATATAGTATGAATGAATTAGATGAATATATAAATACAATAAAAAAATATTCTGTAGAAAAAAGAATAGAAAGTTTAAAACAAGAGATGAAAGAAACTCTTGATGTAAATAAACAAATAGAAATAGCTAAAAAAATAGAAGATATAAAGAAGGAAGTGTTAAAATGGTAAACAATATTAAAACATTTGATGAAAGAGTAGATGAATTAGTTAAATTAGGAAAAGAACAAGGTTTCTTAACTTATGAGCAAATTGCTAAGAAAACAATTGATTTAGAATTAGATGCTAATTCTCTTGATACATTATACAATACATTAACTGAAAATAATATTGAAGTAAGAGCTGAAGGTGAAGAAGACGGTGGCGGAGAAATTGATTTAAAAAATGAAATTATTATTGATGATGTACCTGATGAAAGTAAAGATATGTCAGTTAATGATAATGTAAGAATGTATTTAAAAGAAATAGGTAAAATATCACTTCTTACTCTTGAAGAAGAACAAGAATTATCAAGAAGAGTAGCTGAAGGTGATGAACAAGCTAAAAATACATTAGCTGAATCTAACTTGCGTTTAGTTGTTAGTATTGCAAAAAGATATGTAGGAAGAGGACTATTATTTTTAGATTTAATACAAGAAGGAAATATTGGACTTATGAAAGCTGTTGAAAAATTTGATTATGATAAAGGATATAAATTTTCAACTTATGCAACTTGGTGGATAAGACAAGCAATTACAAGAGCTCTTGCAGATCAAGCAAGAACAATTAGAGTTCCTGTTCATATGGTAGAAACAATAAATAAAATGGCTAGAATTGAAAGACAAATGACTCTTGAATTAAATAGAGAACCAACTGATCAAGAACTATCTAAAAAAATGAATTTATCTGTTGATAAAATAGCTGAAATTAGAAAAATAAGTCAAGATCCTGTATCACTTGAAACACCAATTGGTGAAGAAGATGACTCACACTTAGGAGATTTCCTTGCTGATGAGAGAACTATGTCTCCAGAAGAATTTGCAACTTATGAAATACTTAAAGATGAATTAAGAGAAGTATTAGATACACTAACAGTAAGAGAAAAAGAAGTATTAGAGCTTAGATTTGGTTTATTTGATGGATCTAGTCATACATTAGAAGAAGTAGGAAAACAATTTAAAGTTACAAGAGAAAGAATTAGACAAATAGAAGCAAAAGCTCTTAGAAAATTAAGACACCCATCAAGAGCTAAAAAATTAAAAGATTTCTTAATTGAATAGAATAGAAGCAATTTATTCATTTATAAATTTAGATGATAAAGTTGTAGATGTAGGGTGTGATCAAGCTAAATTAAGTTTGATGTTAGCAAAAAGAAATCAACATTCAATTGCATGTGATATAAGTATAAATGTAATAAATAAAGCAAAAGAAAATATAAAAAGTCCACTTGTAGATTTAAGAGTTTCAAATGGACTTGAAAATATAAAGACTAGTGAAGCTGATATATTAGTATTATCTGGTATGGGAACATATACAATAATAGAAATACTTAAAAATACTAATCTAAGATTTAAAAAAATAATAACTATTTCTAATAATTATCATGATACTTTAAGAGAAAAATTAAATGAATTAAATTACAAAGTTGAAGAAGAATTAATAGTTAAAGAAAATAATAAATATTATAATTTAATATTGTTTACTGAAGGTAATAGGAAGTATAGTGAAGAAGAGATATTACTTGGTTTAAATCATAAAGATATGGGTTTATATAATGAATATTTAAATTATTTATTAAAAAAATATAATGATATTAAAAAGAGTTCTAAAGATAAGAATTTAAAAATAGATAAAATGATAAATATTATAAATAATAAAATTAAAAATATTAAGATAAATTAGAATAATTTTAATTTATCTTTTTAATTTATATAAAATTTATTAAAATTAAAGACTTTTTATTATAAATTTAGTACAATTATTTATAGAGGTTTATTATGCAAATAGTTCTAGATAATATAAATTTTAATGTT
Organism: uncultured Bacilli bacterium; assembly: GCA_947628895.1. Classification (GTDB taxonomy): domain Bacteria; phylum Bacillota_I; class Bacilli_A; order RF39; family UBA660; genus CAG-1000. The sequence goes on along the minus strand of CANRBS010000012.1, from coordinate 3,438 downwards.
TATATAACTCGTAAAAGTATTAAAAATATGTATTTAAGAGTTAAAGTAGATGGTATATATATTTCTTGTAATCATTTAGTTACTAAGGGAATGATTTTATCATTTATAAAACAAAACCAAGACTCAATAATAGAATCATATAATAGACTTCAAAAGAAAGAGCAAAAAAAAGAAGAATTTTATTATTTAGGTAATAAATATGATGTAATAATATTAAATACAGTATCTAAAATAGAATTTGTAGAAGATAAAGTATTTGTTAAAGATAAAAAATATTTAGATACATTTTTAAAAAATGAAGCTAAAAGAATATTTAATGATAGAGTAAAAGTATGTTATAATTTATTTGAAGAAGATATTCCTTATCCAAAAGTATTAATTGGAAAAATGAAAAGAAAATGGGGATATTGTAATAAAAGAGAAAAATTAATTAAATTAAATTTTGAATTAATTAAATATAGTATAGATGAAATTGATTATGTAATAGTACATGAACTTTGTCATTTTTTAGAATTTAATCATTCAAAAATGTTTTGGAAATTCGTAAAAAAATATAAACCAAATTATAAACAAAATCAAATTGTTTTAAAGGAGGAGTAAAATGTTAATAACATCTAAAGATAATAATAGAATTAAAGAGATAAGAAAATTATTAGATAAAAAGTATTCTAATAGTAAAAATCTTTTTGTAATTGAAGGAGAAAATTTAATAGAAGAAGCTATTAAAAATAATTTATTAAAAGAATTATATGTTTTAGATGGTGAAAATGTTAGATTTGATTTTCCTTATGATTATGTAACTTTAGATGTTATGAAAAGCATTAGTGATTTAAAAAGCACTCCAAGATTAATCGGAGTATCAAAATATATTAATAAAAGTGAACTTGGTAATAAAATTGTTATTTTAGATGATATCCAGGATCCTGGAAATGCAGGTACTATTATTAGAAATTCAGTAGCTTTTGAAGTAGATACAATTATTTTTTCTAAAAATAGTGTAAGTCCTTATAATGAAAAAGTATTAAGAAGTACTGGTGGTATGATTTATAATATAAATATTATAATTGGAAATATTGAGGAAGAAATTGATAAAATTAAATCAAAAGGTATTAAAGTAATTGGAACTTCTCTTTTAAAATCTAATCGTTTAGAAGATTTAGAAGTTTTAGATAAATATGCAATTATATTTGGAAATGAAGGTAATGGAGTAAATAAAAATATATTAGCTAAGTGTGATGAAATAGTAAGAATAGATATGAATAGTTTGTGTGAAAGTTTAAATGTATCAGTATCTAGTGGTATTATTTTATATCATATGTATAAGAGGTAATTTATGAAATATATTTATATAGGTAAAATTGTAAATACTCATGCTCTTAAAGGAGAGGTCAGAATAATTAGTAATTTTGAATTTAAAGATAGAGTATTTATTAAAGGAAATACGGTATATATAGGGCAATTTAAGGCTCCTGAAGTAATTGAAACATATAGAAGACATAAACAATTTGATATGGTAAAATTTGTTGGTATAGATTATATAAATGATGTGTTAAAATATAAAGGTGATGGAGTATATATTGATGAAGAATTATTAAAGTTAAAAGATGATGAAATACTTGAAAGTGAATTTGTTGGTATGAGTGTATACAATAACAATGAATTAGTTGGAGTAATAAGTGAATATAGGTCTGATAATGGAAATAAAGTAATTAAAATTAATGATAAATTTATTCCATATCATAAAGATTTTATTACTAAAATAGATAAAGCTAATAAATCAATATATATGAGTGGAATTGAGGTGTTTTTATGAGAATAGATATACTTACATTATTTCCAAATATGTTTGATGGCTTTAAAACTGAAAGTATTATTAAAAGAGCTATTGAAAAAAATAAAGTAGAAATTAATATTATAGATATAAGAAAATACACACCATATAAAAATAATCAAGTTGATGACTATCAATTTGGTGGTGGAGGTGGTATGATATTAATGTGTGAACCAGTTTTTACCGCTGTAGAAAGTATTAGGACTAAAGATTCACATGTTATATTATTAACACCAAGAGGAAAAACCTATAATGAGAAAAAAGCATATGAACTAAAAAATTATAAACATTTAATTATCATATGTGGTCATTATGAAGGATTTGATGAAAGAATTTATACTCTTGCTGATGAGCTTATATCAATTGGTGACTTTATCTTAACAGGTGGAGAATTACCAGCAATGATGATTAGTGATTCAGTTATTAGACTAATTGATGGTGTTATTACAAGTACTAGTTTAGAATATGAAAGTTTTAATGATAATTTACTTGATTATCCAGTATATACTAAACCAAGAGATTTTAGAGGAATGAAAGTTCCTGAAGTACTACTTAGTGGAAATCATAAATTAATAAATGAATTTAGAGATAATGAAAGAAAAAGAATAACAAAGGAATACAGAGACGATTTATTATAAGGGTGGTTATATGAAATACATAATTGAAAAAAATAATGAAGATGTAAAGTTAATGTATTACAATGTTAATATAACTGGACTTAATATTAGTCCTAAAAATGAATCAAATAGTGTATCTATAAAAGCTAAAGAAGTTACGATAGTAGATGCTAATTTACAAGATGCATTTATTAAAGAAAGAATTAATAGAAAAATAGATAAAATTATTAAATTCATGATACGAATTTTAAATGATGAAGGGACTACTGAAGATGATACTGGTATGGTACTTGATGAAATAAATAGATTAAAAGGAATAATTATTAATAAATATAGAAAGTTTATGGTTGAAAGTGAATATAAATCAATTTTAACTAAACTAATTTTAATAGAAGAAGAATTTAAAAAAAGCTATAATCAAAAAATGTATGAAAGTTTTTTAAATAATAATTATTATGAAGAAGAATTAAGTAGTGGTAGAGGTAGATAATGAATTTAGAAGTAATAAATGATATTACAAGTAGAAACTTTATTAGTAGTATTGAAAATTTAAGTGTTGAAAAGTTGTTTAATATAGTAAATAACTATGTCAAAGTAAATTATATTTGTGAATTAAATGAAAAGTATTATTTTTCATTTAATGGAAATAATTATGAAATTGGTATGCTTTATGGACCTGAAGATATTTTATATTATATAAGAAAAAGTAATATTGAAGCTAATATTGATTTAATGGATATACTTAATAATAATTTATCATATGAAAAACAAATTATAAAAAATAGAATAGATACTATAAATGAAATGATATCATCTTTACATCAAGATGGAGTATCATTAAGTTTATTAAAAAAGTCAATTAAGTTTAATTAAAGAATTTATATAATTCTTTTTTATTTGAATTTTTTTCTATAAGGTTGTGTTAAACATTATGACTGATAATGATATTCGGCATAAGCGATATTTAAATCAATAGGCATTTTAGATATA
>CANRBS010000011.1 GCA_947628895.1 uncultured Bacilli bacterium | reverse complement strand
ATAACACATTATACAACTATTGTACAACTAAAAATTTAAAAACTTGACAAAGAAAAAGTCAGTATCTAACTGGTGTTGAATAAAATTTGAATTTAAGTCAACTGCAAAACTCGGGAGAAGCAGAAATTAATAAAGAAGCACAATCATTAAAATAAAAATTAAAAAACTAATATAAAATTATTATTTAAATTTATTTTATATTAGTTTTTTTTCTTTAAAAAAATTGCTTTTATTTTATTACATGATATAATAATATTATAGGATATAGGTGAAAACGATGAGTGAGAATATAAATAATGAAGTTAACGATATGATTTGTGAAAATCCAATAAATGTACCAGCAAACCTAAGTTTAAAAGAACAAATCGATTTTGCTTTACAAAATGGTCGTGGATATTACAAAATTAATTACAATAATACTGCATATGGATTAATTATAGGTGATGATCCTAATTCTAATACTGGTTTAACTTTTACTGGATATGGTAGTGGAGGACCTCAAGATTTAGAAAATCTATTTAATTATTATAATAAATATAAAAATAATACAATTTCTTTTGTTGATCTTTCTGGAAATTATGCAAGGATAGGAGAAGCATCTACAGCAGAAGTATCAACTACTATAGCTGAAGAATTGAATAATTATAATTCAAATAATTTTAAATTTATTCCTTTAGGTTATAGTAGTACTACTGATGATGCAATAATTGTTGCAAACTTATATGCAAAAAATAATGAAAATAAAAAAACATATTTATTATTGGTTGAACCATCACCATCAAATGGAGCACTCTCAGATAGTTCAATTACAGATGCAGTAAATGCAGGTGTTATTCCAATTCATATTAGTGGAAACGGTAAAATAGATAGTGTTAATAGACTATTAAATGAAAGCTCTGACTATATTGATATATTAATAACAGCTAAAGATTCAAATGGAAATGTAATAGAAAATTGGGATTTTTATCATGGTTTTACTTATAGAGTTGTGTGTGATAGCGGTTATGGAGACATTTCAACAGGTACATTTGATTTTAATAAATTAGTAGATAAAGAATATGTATATGGCAATAAAGTATATAAAGTAAATTGTACATTTACTATAAAAATGAATGGTGAAATAAAAGAAGTTACTGCTGATGAATTAAATAGTATTATGAACAATGAAATTTCATATGGTAAATATGAATTAATAGGTGATAAAGCTAATGTATCAATAGATGAATTGATTAAAAGTGATGAATTGACTACATCAAATTTTGCTTCAGTAATAAGTGGAATTCTAAATTCTTCAGTAATAAATAATGGATCAGTTAGTATATCAACTATTGATAGTGATACATTAATTCCATCATCAGAGCCTAGTATATTTAATTTGTTTTTTGATACATGTAGAAACTTATTTGATAAAATTTATATTGAAATAAATAATTTAGATAAAATAGGGAAAAAATTTTCAAGTCTTGATAGTGAACTTAATGAAGATATTATTAAATATTTTTCTATACCAGGTATTAATAATATAGAGCCTGTTAAATCTGTTGGTGAAAATTTTGAATTAGGTTCTGATTATAATATAGAAGATTATGATAAAATACTTGATGAATATAGAGATGATAATGAAAAAAGTAATGAAGATGAAGGATCAACTTCTCCATCAACAACATTTCCTCAACCATCTTATCCATCAAGTGGTAGTCATACATCACCTTCTAATCCATCAACTCCAACAGAAAATAATCCGAATGAAAATCCTCCACAAGAGCAAACTCCAAGTGAATCCAAACCAGAAAATAATCCAAATGAAAATCCTTCACAAGAACAAACTCCAAGTGAATCCAAACCAGAAAATAATCCAAATGAAAATCCTTCACAAGAGCAAACTCCAAGTGAATCCAAACCAGAAAATAATCCAAATGAAAATCCTTCACAAGAGCAAAAGCCAAGTGAATCTATACCAGAAAATAACACAAATAGTAAGCCATCTCAGAATAAGCCAAGTAATTCAAGCTCATCTAATAAGACTCCAAGCAATAAACCATCAAATCAAAAGCCTAGTACACCATCTAATGATAAGCCACCAATAGTTGATATTCCATCTACACCAGAACCAGAAGAACCAATTAATCCTGAAACACCAATTGTTCCAGAAGAACCTGTTATTCCTGAAACACCAATTGTTCCAGAAGAGCCAGTTATTCCTGAAACACCAATTGTTCCAGAAGAACCAATTGTTCAACCAAGTTCAGATACATCAGGAAATGCACTAAAAACTATAGGAATATTATCTGGAGTGGGTGCTGCTGTAGGTGCTGGTGCATATGCAACTAATAAAATTATTGAAAATAGACAAAATAAAGAAGAAAGTAAATCATATGAAGATTATAATTATGATAATGATATTAATAATAATGAAGAAGAAACTGTAGTTGAAACTGAATCATATGATGATCAGATAACACCATTTACAGACAAATATGATGATTCAAATAATTAATGGAGGTATATAAATATGTCAAAAGTTTATGTAGAAGATCTTGTGAATATTAATAATTCAAAATCAATAGAAAATTTTATGGATGGTATTCGAATTAGTGCATCAAAAATATCAAATAATATTGATTTATTTTCTCATAATTGTAAAGATCTTAGTGGTCAAGGTTATATGGCTGTTATGTCAAAACTTAATATATATAAACAATTATTAGATAAAATATGGAATATATGCCAAAGATTACCAAATAGTGTAAGATCAGCTAATAATTATATGCTTACTTTTTTGGAAGGATTTGATATAGATACTTCAAAATTAGATGAAATAACAGCAACCCTTGGAAGAATAGATGATAAAATTTTTTATCTATCTAATGTTAAAATTATGTCAAATCAATCTGATTATGATGCAGACCCAGATAATGTTGAACCTAATTATATAAGACCATCTTGGGCTGATGATGAAATAAATTATCTTAGTAGCCAAAAAGAAATATTACTTAAAGTATTAGATAAAATAGATAATTTATGGAAAAAAGATCAGGAAAGCTATGTTTTTGTAAGAGATGATGATGAGGATTTAATTGTTTTAAAAAATGAGGTAAATATACTTAATACTCAAGAACTTAATATTTAATTTGAATATATAAAATTAACTTTATATATTCTTTTTTTTATGATATAATTATAATAATAGTAAAGCATAGGAGATTAGATATGGATGATAAAACTGCTGATAATAAAATAAATATTGTTAAATCACAAATTAATCAAATTGATAATCAAATTTATAATAGAAAATCAGAATTAAAAAGTCTTATTGATATTCATGATAAATATATTTCTGTTTATAAAGATATATCAAAATGTATTAGTTTAATTAGAAGTTCTATAAAAGGAAATAATATAGATAAAATGTTAGATGCTATGGAAATAAATAATAATAAACATTTAAATAAGATTACAGATGAAATAGAAGAAAATAAAGTTATGTTAAAAAATGAAATAAAACACTTAAATCAAAAGAAGGATGAAATAGAAGAACAAAAGCGAAAAGATCATGAAAATGAAAAATAAATGAAAGGATAAAATAATGCAAATAGTACTTATAAAACCAGAAAAATTATATAAATATGAGTTTCCAAATGATAATATAAGCACATATTGGTTAAAAGACTTTGATTCATTAAATAATCAAAGAGATTTAATATCTATTGAAAAAAATAATAATAAATGGATTTTATTAAGTAATGATGTTTGCTATCTTGAATTTGATAATAAAAAAATAAAATATCAAGAAATAGAATTGTATAAATTTTATAATGTTAAGATTCGTGAAGATAATTCAATTATTTCAGCACTTATTTATATTTATAAAGAAAATGATCCTACATACACGGCTTTTGCTGTGATTGAAAATGGTGAATATACAATTGGTGAAGGTAGAAGTCAAAATATAATAATTGATAATGAATATATAGCTGATTCACATGCAGTACTTTCAAAAACAAATATTGGATTTAATATAAGAGCAGTAGATACAAAATATGGTATTTATGTTAATGGTACTAGATATGCTAGTAAAAGTTTAGAAAGTGGAGATTCAATATTTATTCTTGGATATACCATAATAATTTTAGGTGATTATCTTATCATAAATAATCCATATTCTACTTTTAGAATTAATAGTGATTTTATTGTTAAAAAAGAATTACCAAAGACAGATGAAGTATTAATTGAAACAGTTGAAGATGATAATGCAGTTTTATATACAGAAAATGATTATTATTCTAGACAGCCTAGATTTACAACTAGTTTAAAAGAAGAAGAATTAAAAATAGATAGTCCACCTGGAAAAGTGGAACCTGATGATACTCCATTATTATATACATTAGGTCCAATGCTTACAATGACTATGACATCTGCAGTTAGTGTATCAACATCTGTTATAAATTTAATGAATGGAAAATCTTCATTATTATCTACATTACCTGCGATAATTATATCTATTGCAATGATAACATCAACTATATTATGGCCTTCATTAATGAGAAGATTTCAAAAGAAAAAACAAATAAAGAAAGAAGAAGAAAGACAAACTAAGTATAGTGAATATTTAAAAGAGAAACAAAATAAAATAATAGCACTTAAAAATAATCAACAACAAATATTACTTGAAAATTTTCCAGAACCAAAAGATTTACAAAACATAATTGTAAATAGAAAAAGAAACTTATGGGAGCGACAAATTAGTAGTGAAGACTTTTTAAATGTTAGAGTTGGCATAGGAACAGTACCACTTAAAATAAAATTAAATTACTCTATGGAAGATTTTTCAATGGTAGAAGACAATTTAAAAGATGAACTTAATAAAATAGTTGATGGTTCAAAAGATGTAATAAATTGTCCTGTTACAATTGATTTAACTAGTAGAAATAAACTTGTATTGATTGGTGAAAGAAATTATAAAGAATCAATGATTAAAAGCATTTTATTACAATTATCTACATATCATGCTTATAATGATTTAAAACTCGTATTTATGATAAATGATACAACTAGTGATATATGGGAACATTTTAAAATATTACCTCATACATGGAGTGATCAAAAAGATATTAGATTTTTTGCTAATACTTATGATGAAATGTCTAAATTATCATTTTATTTAGAACAAGTATACACATCTAGAAAATTTAGTGATGATAATGGTAAAATGGTAGAAAATGATATTACTTTTAGAAATGTTCAACCTTATTATTTAATAATTGTTGATAATATTAAAAGAAATAAAAATATTGAAATAATAGATAAAATATTAAAAGATAATAGAAATTATGGTTTTGGATTAATAATTTTAAATGATGGAATTTCTAATTTACCAAATGAATGTAATGATTTCTTAACTGCTGATGGTGAAAAGTCTGCTATTATTAAAAATGATTTAAATAAAGAAAATCAACAAACATTTTCAATGGATAAAACTGATGAAATTAATTTAGGATTAATGTGTGAAAAATTATCTAATATACCAATAAAACATAATAACGAATTTGATGAACTTAAAAACTCAGTTGGTTTTTTAGAAATGTATAAAGTAGGTAGAGTAGAACAATTAAATATACTTGATAGATGGCAAAATAGTGATCCTGTGAATAGCTTAAGTGTACCTATTGGTATTCGTGCTGATGGTGAAACATTTACTCTTGATTTACATGAAAAATTTCATGGACCTCATGGACTTATTGCAGGTATGACTGGTAGTGGTAAATCTGAATTTATAATTACTTATATACTTTCAATGTGTTTAAATTTTAGTCCAGAAGAAGTATCATTTGTATTAATTGACTATAAAGGTGGAGGACTTACTGGTGCTTTTGAAAATAAACTTACTGGAGTAAGACTTCCACACTTAGCAGGTACTATTACTAACTTAGATACAGCTGAAATAAAAAGAAGTTTATCATCAATTCAAAGTGAACTTAAAAGAAGACAACAATTATTTAATGATGTTAAATTAAAATTAAATGAAAGTACTTTAGATATATATAAATATCAACAATTATATAGAGCAGGTATAATAAAAGAACCAATATCACACTTATTTATAATAAGTGATGAGTTTGCTGAACTAAAAAGTGAACAACCAGATTTTATGGATGAACTTATAAGTACTGCTCGTATAGGTCGTTCACTTGGAGTACACTTAATTCTAGCAACTCAAAAACCAAGTGGTATAGTTGATGATCAAATATGGTCTAACTCTAAATTCAAGGTATGTTTAAAAGTACAAGAAAAAGCTGATAGTATGGATGTTATTAAATGTCCAGATGCAGTTACACTTAAAAAAGCAGGTAGATTTTATTTACAAGTAGGTTATAATGATTTCTTTGCAATAGGCCAAGCTGCTTATGCAGGAGTAAAATATATACCTAAAGATAAAATAACTAAAGTAGTTGATAGAGATGTATCATTCATAAATAATATAGGAGATACTATTAAGAATGTAGAAACAGTAAAAAGAAAAGAAAGTGCATCTCAAGGTGAAGAGTTATCTAATATACTAAATTATATTTGTGAATGTGCTAAAGCTAAAAAAGTTGAAGCGAAAAAATTATGGCTTGATAAAATACCAGCTGAAATATTTGTTACAAATTTAATGAGAAAATATTTATTTAATAGTAATCCTTGGGATATTAAAGCAGTTATTGGTGAATATGATGATCCAAGTAATCAAAAACAACATTTATTAACACTTGATTTTAATAATAGTGGAAATACTCTTATATATGGTGTTAGTGGAAAAGAAATAATGTTATCTTCAATAATATATAGTTTAATAATTAATCATACTTCGGATGAAATTAATATTTATATTATAGATTTTGGTAGTGAAATGTTTGGAACTTTCTCTAATGCACCACAAGTTGGTGATGTTGTATTTATAAATGAAGCTGAAAAATTAAATAATTTATTTAGTGTAATTTCTAAAGAATTAGAAAGACGTAAAAAATTATTTGCAGATTTTAATGGAAATTATAACTTATATATTAAAAATAGTGGACGAACATTACCTCAATATATAATATTTATAAATAATTATGAATTATTAAGTGAAAATTATGAAGATTATATTGATGTTATATCTTCATTAACAAGAGAATGTGAAAAATATGGTATTTCTTTTGTAATTACTGCTAGTGGAGTTAATTCTGTAAGAGGAAAAACATCACAAAACTTTAATAAACAATTTTGTTTAGAGTTTAATGATTCAAGTGATTACTCAAGTATTTTAGGTCCAACTCATGGTATGGTTCCATCTAATATTGAAGGAAGAGGACTAGTTAAAATAGATAATGTAATATATGAATTTCAAACTGCATATCCATATAAATGGGATGAAATTAATACATTTATAAAAAATATTTGTAATCAATTAAATCAAAAAGTTAAAAATAAAGCAGAAAAAATTGCTATTTTACCATCTCATGTTAGAATACAAGATATTTCAAATAATTTACAAGATATTAAAAAAATACCAATTGGAATTCAAAAAAATTCACTTGAAATATCAACATTTGATTTTACTAAAAATCCTATTTCACTTATATCAGCTCAAGATATAACTTTTCTTGATAAATTTGTTCCATCACTTGGACAAGTTTTGCAAAATATTTATAATGTTGATTTATTCATGGTAGATTCAACTGAGGCTATAAAAGATAGTGCAACATTTAAAAATTATTTTATGAATAAATCAAATGCCGTATTGGAAAAATTAAAATATTTAAGTGAAAATGATAATAATAAAATTAATATATTTTTGATATTTGGTATTGAAGCTTTTCTAAATGGTTTAGATGCTAATAACCAAAGAGTTATAAAATCATTATTTAATAATCTAAAAAATAAGAAGAATATTCATGTTATAATAGCTGATTCAATTGATAAAATTAAATCTATTGAATATGAAGACTTTTATAGAAACTGCATTCAAGCTAATTATGCTATATGGATTGGTTCTGGTATTACAGATCAATTTACTATTAAGTCATCAACATATAATAGAGAAACAAGAAGTCCAATTGATAATGATTTTGGTTATAATATTGATAGAGGAAATGCAATATTATTTAAAATTATTGATTTTTATACGGAGGATTAAATATGGATTTTAGAGTATTTGTTGTTATAGAAGCACCAATTATAGATAAAAAATATGAACTTTTTGTTCCAGTTGATAGAAGAATTCATGATTTAATTTCAATATTAAAGAGCTCAATACCAGAGTTATCAGAAGAGTATTATAAAAATCATGAAGCTAATATTTATAGTAAATCAACTGGTAAATTGTATAATCTTAATTTAATAATAAAAAACACTGATATTAAGATGGGTACAAGACTAGTTCTTATTTAAAAATAATTGACAAAATATAGTATTATATTGTATACTTTAACTTGTAAAAACGAAGACCAAGAGGAGTAATTTACAAGAGTTTATTAGAGAGGAAAACAATTGCTGAAAGTTTTCTTAAATGAAGTAAATGAATGTAGCTTGCAAGTTTAATATTTGAAATTAAGTAGAGTATTACGGGATTACACGTTAAGTAAGTAAGTGAAATTTAGGATGGTACCGTCATTTTTATGACTCCTTATCATCCTTTTTATTTTGGAGGAAATTATGGATGAAAATTATGATGCTTTTGATGATTATGCTATGAAGTTTGATTTAAATGAAGAAATGATAGCATATAAATATAATCATACTTATAGGGTTGTGCATCAAGCAGAAGAAATTTGTAGAAGTATTAATTTAGATACAGAAGAAAGAGACCTAGCTTCACTCATTGCTCTTCTTCATGATATAGCAAGATTTAAACAATGGACAGAATTTAAAACATATAATGACCAAAAAAGTTTTGATCATGCTGAAGAAGGAATTAAAATATTATTTGATGAAGGATTAATTAATAATTTCAAAATTAAAAAAGATGATATAGCCGTACTTAAAACAGCAATTTTAAATCATAACAAATATAGTATTCCCCGTGATTTAAGTATACGGGAAACTTTGCATTCTAAAATAGTAAGAGATGCTGATAAATTAGATATATTATATGCTTTTTCTACAAATAAACTTTTAAAAGTTGATACAGATGATGAAGAGATTAGTGATGAAGTTCATGATGAATTTTTTAAAGATATACAAGTATTAAAATCAAGTGCTAAAAATAAAAATGATCACTTATTAATGATGATTGCTTTAGTTTTTGATTTAAATTATGATTATTCTAAGAAAAGAATATTAAGAGAAAAATATTTAGATAAAATACTTAGTTATACTAAAAATAAAGAAATGTTTAAGCCTTATGTAGAAGAAGCTAAAAAATATTTAAGAAAGAAGGATTAATATGTTAGATAAAAAATATAACCACAAAGCCGTAGAAGAAGGTAAATATGATTTTTGGATAAAATCTCATGCATTTGATGCTGGAGATAAAAGTAAGGATCCATTTTGTATTGTTATACCACCACCAAATGTAACAGGTAATTTACATTTAGGACATGCTCTTAATGGGTCTATTCAAGATGCTATTATCAGATATAAGAAAATGAAAGGTTTTGATACATTATGGCTTCCTGGAATGGATCATGCTGCAATTGCAACAGAAGCAAAAGTAGTTAATAAGTTAAAATCACAAGGTATTGATAAATATGAACTTGGAAGAGAAGAATTCTTAAAAGAATGTTGGAAATGGACTGAAGAACATAGAAGTAATATTCATGAACAATGGAAAACTTTAGGTCTTGCAGTAGATTATTCTAAAGAAAGATTTACATTAGATGAAGGACTTAATGAAGCTGTAACTGAAGTATTTGTAAAGCTTTATAATGAAGGATTAATTTATAGAGGAGAGAAAATTATTAACTGGGATCCAGTTGCTAAAACTGCTCTTTCTAATGAAGAAGTTATTTATAAAGATGATCCAGGTGCATTTTATCATATTAAATATTTTATTGAAGGTACTAGTGATTACTTAGACATAGCAACAACTAGACCAGAAACATTATTTGGTGATACAGCAGTTGCAGTTAATCCAAATGATGAAAGATATAAACATTTAATAGGTAAAACCGTAGTTCTTCCAGTTGTAAATAAATTAATTCCAATCATCGCAGATGAGCATGCTGATCCAGAATTTGGAACTGGTTGTGTTAAAATAACTCCAGCACATGACCCTAATGACTTTGAAGTAGGAGAAAGACATAATTTAGAGAGAATCGTAATTATGAATGAAGATGCAACTATGAACGAACTTACTGGTAAATATAATGGAATGACAAGGGAAGAGTGTAGATGTGAACTTATTAAAGATTTAGAGAAAGATGGACTTCTTATTGACATAGAAAAAATGACTCATAGTGTAGGACACTCTGAAAGAACAGATGCAGTAGTAGAACCATATTTATCTAAACAATGGTTTGTTAATATGAAATCTATGAGTGAAGAGTTACTTACCGCCCAAAAAGGAACTGATAATAAAATTAATTTCTTCCCAAAAAGATTTGAAAAAGTTTTAAATCACTGGATGGAAGATTGTCATGATTGGTGTATTTCAAGACAATTATGGTGGGGACATAGAATTCCTGCTTGGTATAAGGGAGATGAAATATATGTCGGACATGAAGCACCAAAAGAGGATGGTTGGGTACAAGATAACGATGTATTAGATACATGGTTTAGTAGTGCACTATGGCCATTTAGTACCCTTGGTTGGCCACATAATACAGAAGATTTAGAAAGATATTTCCCAACAGATGTTTTAGTAACAGCATATGATATTATATTCTTCTGGGTAGCTAGAATGGCATTTTCATCATTAAAACAAATGAAATCTCGTCCATTTAAAGATTGTGTAATTCATGGACTTATAAGAGATAAAAATGGAAAGAAAATGTCTAAGAGTCTTGGTAATGGAATAGATCCAATGGATATGGTAGAGAGGTACGGAACTGATGCATTAAGATATTATTTAACAACAACTTCTGCAATGGGCATGGATATTAGATTTGATACAGAAAAAGTATCATCAACTTGGAATTTCATTAATAAGTTATGGAATGCGGCAAGATTTGTATTAATGAAATTAGAAAATTTTGATACAAAGAATTATAAATTAGAAAATCTAAATGATATTGATAAATGGATATTAACTAAATTAAATGAAACAATTAAAAAAGTAACTAAATATATGGATAAATATGAATTTAATAATGCAGGAAGTACACTATATTCATTTATTTGGGAAGATTTCTGTGATAAATATATAGAAATGTCTAAATTTAGTGAAAATGATAGTACTTATTCAACACTTCTATATACGGTTACTTGTATACTTAAAATGATGCATCCATTTATGCCATTTGTAACAGAAGAAATATATTCAAATTTACCTGTTAAAGAAAAAGATATATTAATATTTACTGAATACCCTAAATATGATAAAAAACAAGTATTTAAAAAAGAAGAATTAGAAATAGATAATTTACTTGAATATACTACTTTATTTAGAAATAAAAAAGTTGAAAATAAAATATCAAGTGAATTTGAAATAATTGATTATAATAATAATGAACTATTAAATAAAATGTTAAAGATTACTGATAAAATAGTAGAAAAAAGTAAATACAGTGATAAATTAACAATAGAACTTTATAATTATAAATTAGATATTTATTATGATAATTCTACTAATAGTTATGAAGAATTAAAAAGAATAGAAGAAGAAAAGAAAAAACTAGAGTTATCTATTGAAAGACGCAAAAAATTATTAGCTAATGAAAATTATGTAAATAAGGCTCCTAAAGAAATAGTTAATAAAGAAAGAGAAGACTTAGAAAAAGAGATAAAGAGATTAGAAATTTTAAATAAAAACTAATCTTTTTTCTTTTATAAAATTCTTGAGTTATATTATTAAGTTCAATCTTGACAAATTTTTGTTAAATATATAATATTATTTAAAGAGGGATACAATAGATTTAGAAAAGGAAGATAAATAATATGAAAAATTTAGTAATTGTAGAAAGCCCTAGTAAAAGTAAAACAATTGAAAAATACTTAGGACATGATTATAAAGTATTATCTTCAAAAGGTCATATACGGGATCTTGCAACAAGTGGTAAATATGGACTAGGAGTTGATCTTGAAGATAATTTTAAACCTAACTATATATTAATGAAAGGTAAAAGTAAGCTTGTAAATGAACTTAAAAAAGAAGCTAAATCAAGTGATAATGTAATTCTTGCAACCGACCCTGATAGAGAAGGAGAAGCAATTAGTTGGCATTTAAAAGAGACTCTAGGCCTTAATGATAATAATTATGGAAGAGTTGTATTTAATGAAATCACGGAACCTGCAATTAAAGCCGCATTTAAAAGTCCTAGAAAAATAGATATGCAACTTGTACATAGTCAAGAATCAAGAAGAATATTAGATAGAATTATAGGGTTTAGATTAAGTAAATTAATGCAATCTAAAACAGATGGTAAAAGTGCTGGAAGAGTACAAAGTGTTGCTTTAAAAATAATTGTTGATAGAGAAAGAGAAATTGAAGCTTTTATTCCAGAACAATATTTTACAATAGAAGCTGATTTTAAAGATTTTAAAGCTGAGCTTAAAAAGTATCAAGGAAAAGATATTGAAATTAAAAGTAAAGTAGCCGCAGATGAAATTTTGGGTAAACTTTCTAATGCATTTAATATTGAAACCGTAGAAAAGAAACTTAAAAATAAACAAAGTAAACTACCATTTACTACTAGTACTCTTACACAAATGGCATCTAATAGATTAAACTATCCTGCTAGTAAAACTATGATGATAGCACAAAAATTATATGAAGGTGTTAATATTGGAAGTGAAATGGTAGGTTTAATTTCATATATGAGAACTGATTCTATTAGGCTTTCTGATTTATTTGTAAATGATACTAAAAAGTATATTGCAGCAAATTATGGTAAAGAATATGTAGGTTATGCTAAAAGTAGTAATAAAACTGAAAATGTACAAGATGCTCATGAAGCTATTAGACCTACAAGTATTAATAGAACACCAGAGAGTATTAAAAAATATTTAACACCTGAAGAGTATAAATTATATTCATTAATATATATAAGAACACTAAGCTCTCTAATGGCTGATGCTAAAGTTGAAGCTACTAGTGTAGATTTAGAAAACAAAGGATACTTATTTAAAGCAACTGGTCAAGTATATGTATTTGATGGATACTTAAAAGTATATAAAGATTATGAAGAAGCTGAAGATACAATACTTCCTGATTTTGCAAATTATAAGTCTAAAGTAATTATTTGTAATAAAATAGATAAAATTGAACACTACACAGAACCAAAACCTAGATTTACAGAAGCAAAATTAATTGCTGAACTTGAAAGACTTGGTATTGGAAGACCTAGTACATATGCTAAAATTATTACCGTTTTAAAAGAAAGAAAATATGTAACTATTAAAGATAAGAAATTCTATCCTACAGATACTGGTATAAAAGTAACAGATAAATTACAAGAATTTTTCTCTTCATTAATAAATGTTCATTATACTGCTTCTATGGAAGAAGATTTAGATAAAATAGCAGAGGGTAATTTAGTTTGGTATGAATTATTAGATAAATTCTATAAAGACTTTGAACCACTTTTAAATATAGCATTTAAAGAAATGCAAAAAGATGCTCCAGAAGAAACTGGTGAGTTATGTCCAGAGTGTGGAAAACCACTGGTAATTAGAAAAGGAAAATATGGGTCATTTACAGCATGTTCTAATTATCCAGAATGCAAATACATAAAGAAAGAAGAAAAACAAATAATAGAAATATGTGATTGTCCAAAATGTGGACACAAAATAATAGAAAAGAAAACTAAAAAAGGAAAAATATTTTATGGATGCAACAATTATCCAAAATGTACTTATGCACTTTGGGATAAGCCAACAGGTGAAATATGTCCTACATGTCATGAGTTAATAGTAGAAAAGAAAGATAAGAAATATTGTCCAAATTGTGATAAATAATACTATTCATAATGAATTACTTTACAAAAACAATATAAAGTATACATTTTTTGTAAAAAAATTATTAAATTGCTTGCAATTTCAAGTAGTTATGCTACAATTAATATGTAAGCATCGTACTAGATTGTATGGTGTTAAAATTAAATGGGAGGTAATTTACGATGAGTAAAACTGAATTAGTAGAATTCGTTGCTGCTAAAGCCGGACTTACTAAAGCTGATGCTACTAGAGCATTAGATGCTACAATTGAAGGAATTACTACTGGTCTTAAAAAAGACGGAAAAGTTGCATTAGTTGGATTTGGAACTTTCACAGCTAAAAAAAGAGCTGCTAGAGAAGGAATTAATCCATTAACTAAAGAAACTATTAAAATTCCTGCTAAAGTAGTAGCTGGATTTAAAGCTGGAAGCAAATTAAAAGATGCTTTAAATTAATAAAGAAAGCCTTATGGCTTTTTTTTAATGAAAAAATTTTATTTTAATGACATTCAAAATTTATTGTGGTATTATAATAATTATGAAAGATATAGTAAATGAATTAATTAAAAATGGTTATGAAGCTTATATTATTGGTGGATTCGTAAGAGATTATCTACTTGGTATAAAATCTATGGATGTTGATATTTGTACTAGCGCGACAATTAATCAAATAATGAAAATATTTAAAGGAAGAGGAAAACCTTTTAAAGAATATTTTGCATATCATATTGAAGAAAATGGATATTCTTATGATATTACAACTTATAGAAAAGAACTAAGATACAGAAGAAATAAACCAGTAGAAATAAGCATTGCCAATAGTTTAGAAGAAGATATATTAAGAAGAGACTTTACAATTAATACATTTGCTATAGATAAAGATGGAAATTTAATAGATATTTTAGGTGCCAAAAAAGATTTAAATAGTAAACTTATAAAAGTAGTAGGAGATACTAATAAAAAACTTACAGAAGATAAAACTAGAATTATAAGAGCTATTAGATTTTCTTGTACATTAGATTTTGATTTACATCCTGATATAATTAATTTTTTAGAAAATAAAAATGCATATTTATTAAATGAAGTACCAAAAGAATATAAAAGAAGTGAACTTGATAAAATATTTGATAGTAATAATATTAATAAATTCTTTTATTTTGTTAAAAGATATAATATGGAAAAATATTTTAATATTAAATTTGATACCGTAATACCTACATATAATAAATATGGTATTTGGGCTCAAATAGAAACTGATTTGCCTTTTTCTAATAAAGAATTAAAAATTATAAATTCTATTAAAGAGTTAGTAAAAGATAAAGATATATATTTAAATGAACTACAACAATATGATAATGAAGTGCTATATAATGCAGCTTCAATTTTGAAAATAGAAGAAAAATTAAAATCTTTAATGGATATTTTAAAATTAAAAAGTGTAATAGACCTAGATATAGATATTAATACATTTTTTAAATATGTAGATGTTAAAAATATTAAAAAAATTTATAGGCAAGTAGAAAAAAATATAATAGATGGATATTTACAAAATAATAGTGATGATATAGAATATTATTTAAGGAATTTATAGTTATGAGTGATTTAAGAAAAATATTTGAAAGTAAAGATTTTGTAATTAATAGTAATATTATTAAATGTATAAGTAATATAGATATAACATTAGATGAATTTTTATTATTGTTATATTTTATTAATGTATCTTGTTATTTAAATACAGAAGATATAAAATCAAAATTAGGATTTAGTGATGAAAAAGTATTTAATACATTTAATAGTTTGCTTAATAAAAAATATATTGAAATGCAAGTATTACATAAAAATTCTGAAGTAATTGAAACAGTTAAATTAGATCCTTTTTATGATAGACTAGCATTAAATAAAGAAACTGAAAAAGATAATAGTGATATATTTGCTATATTTGAAAGTGAACTTGGAAGAGTTTTATCTTCTTTTGAATATGAAATGATAAATAAATGGATAGATAGTGGTGTTAGTGAAGATACTATTAAGTCAGCTCTTAAAGAAGCTATTTTAAACAATGTAAGAAGTTTTAAATATATAGATAAAATTATATATGATTGGAATAAAAAAGGTATTAAAAAAAGAGTAGAAAAAGAAGAAAAAAATGATACAGAAATATTAGATAGTTATGATTGGTGGCTTGATAGTGATGAATAAGGAATTAATAATAAATGAGTTAGATAGATTATTTCCAAATCCAAAATGTGAACTTGAATATAAAAAAGATTATGAACTTTTATTATCTGTTATGTTATCTGCACAAACTACTGATAAAAGTGTAAATATTGCAACTAAAGAGCTATATCAAAAATATGATACATTAGAAAAATTAAATTCACTAAGTATTGATGAAATTAATAAATATATTAAAAGAATTGGTTTTCATACTACTAAATCAAAAAATTTTAAAAATATTGTAGAATCTTTAATTTCACTTGGTGGTAGTGTTCCAAATAATAGAGAAACTTTAGAAAGTATGCCTGGTGTTGGTAGAAAAACAGCTAGTGTAGTTCTTGCAACATTATTTAATATACCATCATTTGCAGTAGATACTCATGTATATAGAGTTTCTAAAAGACTTGGAATTACAACTAAAAATGATGATGTTCTAAAAACAGAAATAAAATTAAAAAAATATTTTGATGAAGATACATGGAATAGAGTAAACTCACAAATGGTGTTATTTGGAAGATATTATTGTACTAGTAAAAAGCCAAAATGTGATAATTGTAATTTAAAAAATATTTGTAAAGAAAAGAATAAATGTTTTAGATAAACATTTTTCTTTTTTCTTGGTAAATTTTTGTATATATGATATAATCAATATAGAATATGAGGGTGTTAGTATGTTTGGAAAAATAATTTCAATTGATTCAAATATTGTAGTAATAGAAAATGCATCTAAAAAAGTAGAATCATCTTTATTAGGATTTCATATAGTATTTGAAAATAAACATAATGTAGTAGCAGAAATAACACACATAGATACAGAAAAAATAGAATGTATTTTAGTAGGAGAATTTATAGGTGATAAATTTGTAAGTGGTATGACACATAAACCAGCTAGTAATTCTTCTATTAGAATTGTAAATAAAGCAGAAGTATTGAAGTTTATTGGAAACCAAAATACTGATTCTAAAGATGAGATATATATAGGTAAAAGTTTAATTTATGATGGGTTTTTAGTATCAGCTTCTTTAGATAAATTTTTCTCAAATCATTTTGCTATACTTGGTAATACTGGTAGTGGTAAGAGTTGTACAGTAGCAAGATTATTTCAAAATTTATTTTATAGACAAAAATACTATCCAATAAACTCACATATAGTATTATTTGATGTGTATGGTGAATATCATACCGCTTTTGAAAAAATAAATCAAACTAATTGTAAATATAAAATATTAACTACTGATACTAATGCAGATCCAACTTCAGTTATTAAGTTTCCTGCTTATTTTTTAGAAGTTGATGATATTGCTCTTTTATTAAATGTAACTAGTCCAACACAACTTCCAATAATTGAAAAAGCATTAAAATATGTATATTTGTTTACAGAAGAAGAATCAAAAGTAATAGCATATAAAAATAATATAATAGCAAAAGCTATTCTTGATATATTAACTAGTGGTAAAGAACCAGCACAAGTAAGAGATCATGTAGTAGCTATACTTACAACATTCCATACAAAAGATATTAATTTAAATAGTCAAATAGTACAACCAGGTTATATAAGAACTTTAAGACAATGCTTAAATATAGATCAAACTGGTAAAATAAATACAATACAATTAGTAACTGAATTTATAGAAGGGTTTGTAAATGATGAATTAAAACTTAATAATAGTATGAAACCTAAAAAATATAAATTAAGTGATTTATATGATGCCTTTGAATTTGCTCTTATTAGTGAAGGTATTTTAAAGAGTGATAAAGTATATGATGAAAATAATATATTAAAAGTAAGACTTGAATCTATTATTAATGGAGAATCCGCAAAGTATTTTGAGTATGATGAATATATAACAAAAGAAGAGTATGTAAATAGATTATTTACAGATGAAAATTCAAATCCAATTCAACTTTTAAATTTTAATTTAAATTATGTTGATGAAAGATTTGCTAAAACGGTTACTAAAATATATTCAAAACTATTATTAGATTATGCAATTAGTTTAGATAAACAAAAGAATTTTTCAGTACAAATAGTATTAGAAGAAGCACATAGATATGTTCAAAATGATACTGATATTACTACTCTTGGTTATAATATATTTGATAGAATAACTAAAGAGGGAAGAAAATATGGTGTAGTACTTGGACTTATTACTCAAAGACCAAGTGAACTATCTAATACAGCACTAAGTCAATGTTCAAATTATATTGTACTTAGAATGTTCCATCCAGATGATTTAACAATTGTAAAAAGTCTTGCTCATAGTATATCTGAAAGTGATGTTGAAAAATTAAAATCTTTAGGTCCTGGAATTGGTTTATGTTTTGGAAATGCATTTAATTTACCAGTATTTGCAAAAATAGATCCACCAAATCCATTTCCTAATTCATCTAATGCACATATTAAAGATAATTGGTTTAATCAAGAATAAAACAAATAAAAAAATTATTGATTTGATTTCAATAATTTTTTATTTTTATCTTTTATTTTATCTAATTATATAAGGATCTTCTTCAGTACCTGTACCTGATTTATAAAATGCAAATTCATTTAAATTTACTACTACATATAGTTTGTTACTACTTTTAGCTTCTATTGGTTCATAAGTATAACCATCAAATGTATATGCTTGATAATCATTTCCAACAACTGGAGTAATTGACCATTCATTTTCAGTATCTACTTCAGATATATAATTTAAATTTGTACAAGCATTATTATCAGCAGTAGTACAATCATCATCAAGACTAGCTCTCATATATTCATAAGGAAGTAAAGTAGAGAATATATATTTATCATTTGATAAAACACTACATTCAACACTTCCATCTTTAGAAGTTTCAGTTTCACTTCTTGCTCCAATACATAAGTTTTTAGCATCTAATTTAGCAATGTCTTTTGATTTTAAAAATGTTTCATTGGTTTCTAAATCTTTTAAATAATCTTTTATTAAACTAAGTTCAAAATCATTATATCCAATGTATGAACTTTCTGTTGTATTATATCTATCATCCCATTTAGTTTTTAATTTATTCTCACTTACATTTCTAAGTTTTATTGTATTATCTGTATTGATACTAATAATTTGCCATAATATAGGTAATGTCTCTTTTCCTTTTTCAGTACTACCAAATACAACATAATTATTTTTAACTTTACCTCTAAAATAGTAAGTTCCATCTTCTGCTTTGTAAAGTCCTGCGGTTTCATTAACTACAGGATTATCTTTTAATACTTGTTTATAAAGTTCAGTAGAAGTATAAGATCCTCCACAATTAAGTTTAGGAATATATCCATAATTATTACCATTTTTAGTAACAATTATTTCAGCGGTACATTTATCTCCATCTTTAAGTAATTCATTTAATGGTTTAATTAAATCACTATTAACTAAAGCAGAGTATGCAAGTGAATACTTACCATCATTTACAGGTAATAATTCAGGATTATCTTTATAATATTTTTCACTAGCAGTAATTATTTTTTCTTCTACTTCTTCATAATCATAATATTTAGTTTTAAATATAGTAAGTAGCCATAATACTACTAATAATAAAACAAGAAATCCAATTAAACCTCCACCCATAATCATAACTGTTTTTTTATTCATTATAACACATCCTTTTTTCTATCAATATTATACAATATAAAGTTGTTTTTAACAATTATTTTGTTAATTCATTAAATACTTCTTCAAGACTTTTTTCGTTTTTATCATCAGTATAAGATGGAAATACATGTAAATGAAAATGCTTTATGTCTTGAATACTTCCATTATTTTGAAGTAATCTAATTCCATTTGGATGATACTTTTCTTCTAACAAACTAGATATTTTTTTAGCAGTTTCAAGTATTTTAGTTAAATATGTAGTGTCAATATCATGAATATCAGTAAAATGTTTTTTTGGAACAATTAAAATATGTCCTGTGCTTATCGGGTCAATATCTAAAAAACATTTTACAAATTCATCTTCATATATTGTGTAAGATGGAACTTCCCCATTAATAATTTTACAAAATAAACAATCCATTTTTTCTTCACCTAAGATATATTATATATTAAAAAAATAATAACTTCAATTATTATATTTATTATATTCTCATATTATTTAAGTGAGTATATTATAAATAGGTGAGGTAATAAATGAATAACAAGAATGATTTTCCTATGAAAGAAAAGAATATAATATATTTTGATAATGCTGCAACTACACTAAAACCATATAGAGTAATAGATAAAATAAATGAATATTACACGGAATATAGTGCTAATTCTCATAGAGGGGACTATGATATTAGTTTTAAAGTAGATGATGAAATAGATTATACTAGAGAAAATGTTAAAATGTTTATTAATGCAAAAAGAAAAGAAGAAATAATATTTACTAAAAACACTACTGATTCTCTTAATACAATAGTATTTGGATTTTTTTTGAATTATTTAAAAGATGGAGATGAAATAATTCTTTCTAGTAGTGAACATGCATCAAATATACTACCTTGGATGATATTATCAATTAAAAAGAATGTTAAAATAGTTTTTGTTGATTCAGTTAATGAAAAATTACAAATAAGTGATTTAATTAATAAGATTACTAGTAAAACTAAAGTTATATCTCTTGCTCAAATAACTAATGTTAGCGGGGATAAAAGAGATATTAAAACTATTTGTGAAATAGCACATAAAAATAATATATTAGTAGTTGTTGATGCAGCTCAAAGTGCTCCACATATGAAAATAGATGTACAAGATTTAGATGCAGATTTTCTTGCATTTTCTGCTCATAAAATGTGTGGACCTACTGGAGTTGGAGTTTTATATGGAAAATATGAATTACTTAAAAAAATGATACCTTTTACTTATGGTGGAGGAATGAATTTAAATTATAATGAAAGAAGTTTACAACTTGCAGAAATTCCATATAGATTTGAAGCAGGTACTCCAAATATTGCAGGAATAATTGGATTTGGAGAAGCAATTGATTTTATAAATGAAATTGGTATTGAAAATATAGAAAGACATGAAAAATATTTAAGAAAATATTTAATAAAAGAATTAGAAAAAATACCTTATGTAAAAATATATAATAAAGATTGTGAAGGAAGTACAGTAATTATTAATGTTGAAGGTGTTATGTCAGGGGACTTAGGCTTATATTTAAATACAAATGGTATTTGTGTTAGAAGTGGTAAACATTGTGCTAAGATGGGAGATAATAAAGAAGATACTGTTAGAATTAGTTTATATTTCTATAATACATATGAAGAAATTGATTATTTAATTAAAGCATTGAAAGATAGAAAAAGTATTTATGAGTTTGCAAATTAAGATTACATAAAATAAAAATGTAATCTTTTTTTATTTTGTTAAAAATTGAATTTTAATTAATTAAATATAATTTAATTTAAAAAAATTCATTAAGTAAAAAATAAATTATTAATAAAAATTTAGTATTTAAAATATAATTTTGTTCATTTGAACAACTTTTTTTATTATGTTTAAATGATTTTAGAAAGGAGGATGTATGTTAAATCAAATTGTAATTGCTGGAAGACTTACGGCTAATCCAGAGATAATTACAACTGAAAACAATAAGAAAAGAACTTATATTACAGTAGCAGTACCAAGAAGTTATAAAAATGTAGATGGAACATATGATACAGATTTTATTAGATGTACACTATGGAATGGTATTGCAGAAAGTACTTGTGAATACTGTAAGAAAGGCGATGTTGTTGGAGTAAAAGGAAGAATACAAACATCTAGTTATGAAAAGGATGGTGATAAAGTTTATACAATGGATGTTATTGCCGAAAAAGTATCTTTTCTTAGTAGTAAAAAAGAAGCAGATTAAAGTCTGCTTTTATCTTTTTGTAAAATTAAATTCTGTTACTTGATTTTTGATATGTATATTTATTATAATAAAGCTAAGAATGTAGAAAGGAGTAAGGTATGGAATTCATAAAAAAATATAAAAATTATATTGGAATATTTGGTTGTGCATTAGTTGCTATTGGATGTCTTTTGCCATTTGCTGGTGTATTTGGAATTTATGTAAAATATATAGAAGGAACAAATGGAATATTAGTTTTAATTTTGGCAATTTTATCTGCAATATTATTTTTCTTAAAATATGAAAAATATTCTTTAATAACAACAGCAGTATCAACAATAATATATGGTTATAATTTTTTTAAAGTAGTTTCCGTAAAAGGAGCTAATATAGGAATTGGATTCTTTATGATTTTAATTGGATTAGTGATTATGATTGCTTGTCCACTAATAAAAACAAACAATCAATAAAAATAAAAAGGAGATAAAAATGAATAGTAATGATTTAAACAATATGAATGACAATAACATGAATAACATGAATGATATGAATAACATGAACAGTATGAATAATATGAATGATATGAATAACATGAATAATATGAGCAACATGAACAATATGAACGACATGAATAATATGAGCAACATGAACAATATGAATGACATGAATAACATGAATAATATGAACAACATGAATAATATGAACAACATGAATAATATGAATGATATGAATAACATGAATAATATGAGCAACATGAACAATATGAATGATATGAATAACATGAATAATATGAACAACATGAATAATATGAATGATATGAATAACATGAATAATATGAGCAACATGAACAATATGAATGATATGAATAACATGAACAGTATGAATAACATGAATAATATAAACAATGCAAATACTATGAATGGTATTAATGAGAATAAGAAAAAACTTGATAAAAATAAAATAATATTAATAGCTATAGTTGCAGTAGTAGTAATAATTTTAGTAGTATTTGTTGTAGTTAATATACCTAAAAATAATAAAAATAATAATGATCCTGTAGGTGGAGATAATACTGATACTACACAAAAAGAATTAGAAAAATTAGAAGAAAATATAACAAATGAAGCTTATGTAGCACAAAATGGAAGATTAGTTGTAATTGCTAAAAATAATAATGATATTCCATTAACTTTAAAAATAGAAGTTGAATTTTATGATGAAGCTGGTAAAATTTTAGGAACTGGTGAAGAAACTCTTAATGGTGTAGGTGCAAATGTTGAAATAGCTAAAGAGATAACTCAATCTCCAGAATCATATAATAATTATAAAGTTTATATTGATGTTAAAAAATTATTAGATGCACCTGGTATTAAAGATATTTCATATTATGATCAAATTGAACTTACTCATAATGATACTGGTGAAGAGATTATTGTTCAAGCAAAAAATAATTCAAATGATACAATAGAATATGTTAGTGTTGCAGTAGTGTATTATGCAAATGGTAAAGTTGTAGGTTGTAAAGAAGGATTAGAAATGGATGTAAAAAGTGGAAGATCTGCTAATTTTACTTTAAATTATCCTTATGATAAGAATTATAATGATATTAAATTTGATGATTACAAAATATATTTAAACGAAGCATATGGTACAACATATAGTGAATTAAGTGAATGAAAATTCACTTTTTATTTTTTTAAATATTTAGTATAATACCTATTGGTGAAGTAAATGAAAATTAATAAAGAATTACAAAAATATATTGAAGAAAATATATTTCCAAGTTACTATAAAAATGATTTAGGACATAACTTAGATCATATTAAGTATGTAATTAAAAGAAGTATGCTTTTTGCAGAGTATTGTGAAAATATTAATTACGATATGGTTTATACCATTGCAGCATATCATGATATAGGGCATTATATAGATGCTAAGAATCATGAAAAAGTATCAAGTGAAATGTTATTAAAAGATGAAAATTTAAAACAATTTTTTAATGATGAACAAATTAAAATAATGTCAGAAGCAGTATACGATCATAGAGCATCTATGGAAGGTGAACCAAGAAGTGTTTATGGAAAAATTGTATCTTCTGCTGATAGAAATACTTTAGTAGAAGTTCCATTAAAAAGAACTTATGCTTATAGATTAAAACATACTCCAAATAATACGGTTGAAAATATTATTGAAGAATCAAGACTTCATGTTATCAATAAATTTGGGGAAGATGGGTATGCTAGAGAAAAAATGTATTTTGAAGATGAAGAATATAAAAAATTTTTAAAAGATATATCACTTCTTGCAAAAGATAAAGATAAGTTTACTATTGAATACTTTAAAGTAAATAAAATAGTAGATTATAAAATATTATTTAATACGGTTAAAAATATGTATCCAACTAATACTTTAGATGAAATATTTAATAAAATCTATGATGTAGTAAGGACTTATGTTTCATTATCTTTTGAAGAAGTTAGAAATCAAATTATTGAAGTAAATGATTTAAATAATTTTAATCTTAAATTAAAAAATAATTAATATAAAATTTATTGCAACAAAAGAATTATTTAGGTATAATTATTTTAGGAGGATTAAGTATGGATAATAATTTACAATCACTAAATGATTTATTTGGTGGTAGTTTAGAAGAAGTTTTAAAAACATTATCTCAAGAAGAAGCAGAAGTTATAAAATTAAGATTTGGTCTTGATGGTAATAAATGTCATTCATTTGCTGAAACTGCAGAAGAACTTAACATGACACCTAAAATGGTTAGAGATAATGAAAATAGTGCATTAAAGAAATTAAGAGAATCAATAAAATTAAATGAAGATGAATCTACAATGAAATTATAAAATAACATAAAATCAATTAGTCCAAGTGATAAAAAGCTTGGATTAATTTTTTTGTCAAAAATTAGCACTCATATATTGACATTGCTAGAATATAATATTATAATGGAACTAGCACTGAAAAAGAAAGAGTGCTAAAAAGGAGGTATATTGTGATAGGTAGTAGACAAAAAGAATTACTAAAAGAAATAGTTCTAGAGTATATTAAGACTGCTAGACCTGTTGGTAGTAAATCTTTGTGTAAGAAATTTAAATGTTCAAGTGCAACTATTAGAAATGATATGGCAGAACTTGAAAGTTTAGGTTATTTAGAAAAAACACATATATCTTCAGGAAGGATTCCATCAGAAGAAGGCTATAGATATTATGTTGATAACTTAATGGAACCTAAAAAGATAAGTGGAGAAGATATGCTTAGACTTCAAACTGTATTTAACAATAAAGAATTAGAGTTAAATGATGCGATTAGCAAAAGTTTAGAAATCATAAGTGATATCACTAATTACACTTCAGTTATTTTAGGTAAAGAGTCAAGTGATAACAAACTACAAAAAGTAGAAGTTGTACCAATTAATGAAAGACAATTAATAGCAATTGTTATAACAAATACTGCTCATGTAGAAAATAAAACAGTTATGCTTGATGAAGCTATACCAACAGAAGAAATTGCTAAGACTACTGAGTTATTAAACAAAATGCTTATAGGGACGCCTATAGATGAAGTTCCAAGTAAACTAGAGTTTGATATAAAACCTATTATTAGGAATTATATTAAAAATTATGAAGTTGTATACAATGCATTTTATAATGCACTTAGTAACTTTACTAGTGAAAGGGATGTTAAATTTACAGGTAAAGCTAATATATTAAAACAACCGGAATTTTCAACAGTTGATGATGTTAAAAACATTATAAGTAAATTTGAAAGCAAAGATATGGTGAGTAAAATTGAAGAAACTGATGATGAGGTTAAGGTATATATTGGTCGCGAAAGTGAAATTGATGATAATGTAACAATAGTTAAAACAAAATATAAAGTAGCTGGAAGAGAAGGTACAATAGCAGTAATTGGACCTAAAAGAATGGAATATGAAAGAGTTATCAATATGCTT
This sequence comes from uncultured Bacilli bacterium, assembly GCA_947628895.1. GTDB lineage: Bacteria > Bacillota_I > Bacilli_A > RF39 > UBA660 > CAG-1000. The sequence continues at coordinate 5,605 of CANRBS010000011.1, read as the reverse complement.
GAATATTTAAAAGAACATATTGAAAACAAAGGAAAGGAAGATGAACTTGAAGAAAAATAATAAAGAAACTAAAGAAGAAAAAATAAATAAAAAAGAAGAAGTAAAAGAAGAAAAAGCAACAGAAGAATCTAGTTGTGGTGGATCTTGTGAAGGATGTGCTGGATGTGGTGGAGGAATAGATCCTGAAACTATGGTACAAATACTAACAAGTAGAAACCAAGAATTAGAAGATAAATATATGCGCTTACAAGCAGAATATTTAAACTTTAAAACTAGAACTCAAAGTGAAGTTAGTAGAATGCTTCAATATGAAGGAGAAGACTTTATTAAAGAAATTCTAGTAATTAAAGATAATTTTGAAAGAGCAATAATGATGGATGATAATGACTTAAGTGATGAAGTTAGTAAATTCTTAAGTGGATTTAAAATGATACTAGGAAATCTTACTAGTTTACTTGATAAATTTGAAGTAAAAGAAGTAGATTGCTTAGGACTTGAATTTGATCCACATGTTTCTGAAGCAGTACTAACTGAACATGATGAAAATAAACCTGAAAATGTTGTTCTTGAAGTATTAACTAAAGGTTATAAATATAAAGATAAATTAATTAGACCAGCAATGGTTAAAGTGAATAAATAAGAAAGGAAATGATAAAAAATTATGGCAAAAGTTAATAAAGTTATAGGTATAGATTTAGGTACAACAAACAGTTGTGTTGCTGTACTAGAAGGTGGAGAACCAAAGGTTATTCCAAATGCTGAAGGTAATAGAACTACTCCTTCAGTAGTAAGTTTTAAAAATGGAGAAGTTAGAGTTGGAGATGTAGCTAAAAGAGAAGCTCAAACTTCTACAAATGTAATTAGTTCTATTAAAAGATTAATGGGAACTAAAGAAAAAGTTGAAGCAGAAGGTAAAAAATATACACCAGAAGAAATAAGTGCAAAAATATTAATGAATTTAAAAGAAACTGCTGAGAGTTATTTAGGTGGAGAAGTAACAAAAGCTGTTATTACAGTTCCAGCTTACTTCAACGATGCTCAAAGACAAGCAACTAAAAATGCAGGTAAAATTGCAGGATTAGATGTTGAAAGAATTATAAATGAACCAACAGCAGCTGCTCTTGCATATGGACTTGATAAACAAGAAAATGCACATACAGTTTTAGTATATGACTTAGGTGGTGGTACATTTGATGTATCAATTTTAGAACTAGGTGATGGAGTATTTGAAGTTAAAGCTACTAGTGGTAATAATCACTTAGGTGGAGATGATTTTGATAATTGTATTATTGAATACTTAATTAAAGAATTCAAGAAAGAAAACGGAGTAGATTTATCTAAAGATAAACTTGCTATGCAAAGACTTAAAGAAGGTGCTGAAAAAGCTAAAAAAGATTTAAGTGGAGTTAAGAGTACACAAATTAGTTTACCATTTATAACTCAAGGAGAAAGTGGACCACTTCATTTAGATATGACACTTACTCGTGCTAAATTTGAAGAATTAATTAGTGATTTAGTAGAATCTACTAGAAAACCAGTAAGAGATGCATTAAAAGAAGCAAAACTTAAGAAAGAAGATATAGATAAAGTATTATTAGTTGGTGGATCTACAAGAGTTCCTTGTGTTCAAGAATTAGTTAAAGAAGAATTAGGACAAGAACCATCAAAAGAAGTTAACCCAGATGAAGTAGTAGCAATGGGAGCATCTATTCAAGGTGGAGTTTTAACTGGTGAAGTTAATGACTTAGTACTTTTAGATGTAACACCACTATCACTTGGTATTGAAACTCTTGGAAATGTTATGACTGTATTAATTCCAAGAAATACAACAATTCCAACAACTAAATCACAAGTATTTAGTACTGCTGCTGATAATCAACCAGCTGTTGATATTCACATTTTACAAGGTGAAAGACCAATGGCTGCAGATAATAAAACTTTAGGACACTTCCAACTAACTAACATACCACCAGCTCCAAGAGGAGTACCTCAAATTGAAGTATCATTTGATATAGATGCTAATGGTATTGTTAATGTTAAAGCTAAAGATTTAGGAACTAATAAAGAACAAGCTATTACAATTACTGCATCTACTAACCTTAGTGATGAAGAAATTGATAGAATGATGAAAGAAGCTGAAGCAAATAAAGAAGCAGATAACAAACGTAAAGAAGAAGCTGAAATAAGAAATGATGCTGAACAAATGGTATTTGCAACAGAAAAAACATTAAAAGACTTTGGTGACAAAGTAAAAGATAAAGAAAAAGAAGAAATTGAAGATTTAGTAAAAGAAACTAAAGAGGCTCTTGAAAAAGATGATATTGATGATATAAAGAAGAAGAGTGAAGAATTATCACAAAAAGTAATGGAATTATCAAGTAGAATTTATCAAGAACAAGCAGCAGAATCACAAGCAGCTTCAGAAAAAGCAAGCAAAGAAGAAAGTGATGAAGAAGAGGAAGAAGAATCTAAAAAGGATAAAAACCATAAAGTAAAAGATGCTGATTATGAAGAAAAATAATTAATAAAAAATAAAGGGGCTTTTAAAATAAGCCCCTCTATAATATAAATATAAATAAAAGGAGATAATAATGGATAAATATAACTGGGACTTAACTAGAATGTTTAAAAATGAAAAAGAATATAGAAATACAATTAATGAAGTAAATAAATTACTTGATGAAATTGTTTTATATAAAGGAAAAATATTAGAAAGTAATAAAACTCTATTAGAAGTATTAAATCTTGATAGTAAAATAGATTATTTAACTGAAAGATTATATGTATATTCATTTTTAGGTTATTATGCAAATATGAGTGATATTAAATTTATTAAATATAAAGAAGAAATACTCTCATTGTGTAATAAATCAGATAGTTTAAGAAGTTTTATGACTCCAGAATTATTATCTTCAGATTATAGTTTAATAGAAAAATATATAAGTGAAAATGAGTATTTAGAAAAGTATAGATTTATGCTTGAAAAAATATTTAGATATAAATCTCATACTCTAAGTGAATGTGAAGAAAAACTATTAAGTGATGCATCAGATATATTTAGAATTCCTGAATCTACTTATGAAGAACTTGATAACACTGATATTAAATTTGATACCGTAAAAGATGAAAATGGTAAAAAAGTAGAACTTACAACAAGTAATTATAGTACATTTTTAATGTCTAAAAATAGAACCGTAAGAAAAACTGCTTTTAAAAAAGAATATAAATTTTATAAAGAACATATTAACACTATTTCATCTTTATATATAGGACAAGTTAAATCTAATGCTTTTATTTCTAAAACTAGAAAATATGATAGTATTTTAGATTTCGCGGTATTTAGTGATAAAGTAGATAAAACACTATATAATAATTTAATTAAAATAACTGATAAAAATATTAAATATTTAAAAGAATTTTATAAACATAAAAGTAAAACTTTAGGATATAAATTACATATGTATGATTTATATGTAAATACGGCAATTGTACCAGATAAAAAAATTGATTATGAAACTGCGATTGAAATAGTAAATGAGGCTCTTAAACCATTAGGAAAAGAATATTTAGATAAATTTAATTATTTACTTAATAATAATGCAGTAGATGTATATCCAAAGAAAGCTAAAAGAAGTGGAGCTTATGAATGGGGAAGCTATAACACTCTTCCATTCGTATCTTTAAATTATGAAAATAATATAGATAGTGTAAGTACACTTGCTCATGAAATGGGACATGCTATGCATAGTTATTTAAGTAATGAACATCAAGATTTTATATATGCAGGATATCCAATATTCCTAGCAGAAATAGCATCAACTGTAAATGAAGTATTACTTTCAAATTATTTAATTAATAATACTAATGATAAAAATGAAAAAATATATTATTTAGTAGAATTTTTAGATAAATTTAAAGCAACTGTTTATAGACAAGTTATGTTTTGTGAATTTGAAAAAATTATTCATGAAAAATATGAAAATAATGAAGTTTTAACAATGGAACTTTTATGTGATACATATTTAAAATTAAATAAAAAACATTTTAGTCCAACCGTAGTAGTTGATGATGATATTAAATATGAATGGGCAAGAATACCACATTTTTATACTTCATTTTATGTTTATAAATATGCAACTGGATTTATTAGTGCACTGTTAATCGCAGATAAATTAATAAATGATAATGATAATTTTAAAGATAAATATATTGAATTTTTAAGTAGTGGTGGAAGTGATTATCCATTAAATTTATTAAAGAAACTTGGAATTGATATTGAAAATGAAGAAACTCTTAATAGAGCATTTGATATATTTAATGAAAAATTAAAATATCTTGAAAGTTTAGAAAGTGGTGAATAATGTGGCAAAAAGAGATTATTATGAAGTTTTAGGTGTTTCAAAAGATGCAACAGAAGATGAAATAAAAAGTGCTTTTAGAAAAAAAGCAAAAGAATTTCACCCTGATATAAATAAAAGTCCTGATGCACCAGAAAAATTTAAAGAAGCACAAGAAGCTTATGCTTGTTTAAGTGATAAAGATAATAGAGCTAAATATGATAAATATGGTCATGCAGCATTTGAAAATCCTTATGGAAATGCAGGTGGAAGTTATCAAGAATATAGTGGAGGAAATCCATTTGGTAATTTTGACTTTGGAGATATATTTGATGATTTATTCTCTGGTGGATTTGGATCTTTTGGTAGTGCATTTGGAGGAAGTAATAGATCCTCTAATAGAGCAAGAAAAGGTAATGATACATTATATGGCATGAAAATAGATTTTATGGATGCTGTATATGGATGTAAAAAAGAAATTGATTTAGACTATTTTGAAGAATGTGAAGACTGTGATGGTCAAGGTGGTCATGGGGAGAGTACTTGTTCTGAGTGTGGTGGTAGTGGATATGTAATTAGACAATCTAATACTATTCTTGGAACTATTCAAACTAGAACTACATGTCCAGAATGTAATGGAAAAGGAAAATCATTTAAATCTAGATGTAGTACATGTAAAGGTACTGGAAGAGTTAGAGTAAACAAAACTATTTCAATAGATATTCCAGCAGGTATAGATAATGGTGAACAATTAAGAGTAAGTGGAAAAGGTGAAGCTGGAATTAATGGTGGACCTAATGGAGACTTGTATATTGAAATTAGAATTACACCGCATGAACTATATAGAAGAGATGGAAATGATATTTATATAGATTTACCTGTTACAATAACTGATTTATGTTTAGGTTGCAAAAAAGACATTAAAACAATGGATGGAGTAGTTGAACTTAAAATAAAAGAAGGAAGTCAACCAGGAGATACACTTAGAATTAAAGGAAAAGGAATTAATAATCCTGATTCTTGGAAAAAAGGAGACTTCTATTGTGTATTAAAATTAATTATTCCAACAAACTTAACAAGAAAACAAAAATCATTGCTTGAAGATTTGGATGATACTACTCTAGATGATAGTATTGAATTTAGAAGATTTGATAAATTAAATAGATAAAGTGCTTAATTTAAGTACTTTTTTAGTAACTATTCAGACTAAGTCATGTCAAAACGAGAGCATTATAAAAAATTAGCTCTCTTTTTAATTAAATAAGGTT
>CANRBS010000010.1 GCA_947628895.1 uncultured Bacilli bacterium | reverse complement strand
TATATTACAAGGCCTTACCATAAAATTTTACATATTTTAATTATTAATATAAAAGAAAAACTTAAAGATACTTTTTAATATCTTTAAGCCTTTAGATTATTTTTTATAACAAACTTTCAAACTATAGAAAATAAAAAAATAATACATTATTTCAATATTATTTTATTATTTTCACATTCATCAATATCTTCTTTTAAATAATCTAAAGCAGTTAATAACATTTCTGTATTTAATTCATCACTCAATACATAATTTGTACTTTTAAAGCCACCATTATTTGCTATCTTATTATTATAAGTTTTTATATTATTTAAATCAATTATTCCATTTTTATAATTATAAAACATTATAACAGATAACATAAAACCAATTGTATACTTAAAAGAATCTATAATATTTTTATACAAAACATTTATATTTTCTTTTTGCTTTTCTAATTCTTTTATTTCTTTTTCTATTAATTTTTTTTCTTTTAATAACTCTTCATTCTCATTACCATCTTTTATTTCTTTAATTATATTATATAATTTAGATTTATTTTTAAATTCTTTTACAGATATCAAATCTTCTTTATAAAAATCACTATATTTGATATCCCTCATTTTAGAAATAACATATAATGAATAACCTAATGTATCTACTGAAGAAGTATCAGTATCTATACTAAATTTAATATATTTTATATTATCTTCTTTTAAATTATCTTTGTTTTTTAAAAAATCATAAATCAAGTATTCTATAAATCTAGATAAACTTTCTGTAAAAAGCTCTCTATCTACCGTTGTATAAAGTTTATTATTATTAATCATAAAACAACCATTTGTATAATGAAAAAATTCATGCATAATAGTAAAAGTATCTTCTATAGTATGATTAATTACAACATTTATATTATTTTTTATATTCCCATTTTCATCTAAAAAACCTTCATAGTATGAACAAGCAATCTTTTTATCATTTTTATCATACTCTTCACTATCTTTATCTATTAAATTAATTGTTCCATCATTTAATAATTTTTCAAAATCATCTAAATACTCTGGAAAATAATTATTTAAAAATTCTCTACATAAATCTAAAGACTCATTTATTGTAATATAATTTTTATAATATTTCTTTCTTAGCCCATCAAATATTCTTAATTTGTTATAAAATTTTTTTGCTACATCAAGAAATTCATTAGTATTATCTTTTAAATATTTTAATATTATATCATCTTCATGTTCTATAAATGTATTAAGAGTTAATATCATATTATTAAAAAGTTTTTCATCAATATTTTCTTCCATTTTATTTTCCCCCTAAAATATCTCTAGCCGCGATTAAACCAGTGGCTGCTGCGGTTACAATATTTCCTGCTTTACCAGAACCATCACCAATGAAATATATATCATAATCTTCTAATTTAAATTTATTATTTGTATCTATTTCATTACTAAAAAATTTAATTTCTGGTCCATAAAGTAATGTTTCATCATTATTAACACCTGGTATTATTTTATCTAATTTTTGAAGACCTTCTAATATATTTGTAATTATTCTATGTGGTAATACAAGAGCAAGATCTCCTGCTACACAATCTTTAAGTGTTGGCTCTATAAATCCTTTATTAATTCTTTTCCATTCACTTCTTCTTCCTTTTTTTAAATCTCTTAAAGATTGAATGATTGGTTTACCATCACCTAAAACATTAGCTATTCTTGCAATACTTTCACCATATAATCTAGTATTTGTAACAGGTTCAGTAAGACCTACTTTACTAATAAATGCAAAATTTGAATTATTTGATTTTATATCTTTTAAAGAGTGTCCATTAACACAAATAAATCCATAATAATTTTCCTTTGCAACAAAACCACCAGGATTAGTACAGAATGTTCTTATTTCATCAGAATATGTGTCTGTTTTAATAAATATAGTTGGATCATATATTACATTTGTTATATCTTCAAGTATTTCTTTTCTAACTTCAACTCTAACACCTATTTCAATACTTTGACTAGTGTATGGAATATTATATTTATCAGCAAGTTCTTGTACCCATTTAGCACCAGTTCTACCAGGAGCAACTACTACAGTTTTAGCAAATATATGAGGCATATTATCTATTACTATTTCATGTTCAGTTTTACTTTTACTAATAATGTCACTAACATTAGCATTTTCATAAATATCTACACCTTTATTTTCTAAATAATCAGTAAAATCTTTTATATATCCAGGTAATTTATCACTACCTAAATGCTTTTGTTTAATTAAAAGTAATCTTGCTCCATGTTTAGCAACTTCTTTTTTTATTTCTTCTGCTTCATCCATATTAGATGGATACACGGCACTATCCATTTTAAATTTAGTAAATATTTTTTCAGTATCATCTATTATTTGATATGCTTCACTTTGTGACATATATTTAAATAAATCACTTTTACCAAGTTTTGGTATAAAATTTAATTTTCCATCACTAAATGTACCTGCTCCACCATATCCAGATAATATTTGACATGGATTACAATTCATACATTTACCACCATTAATTTTCATAGGACATAATCTAGTTTCTGCTCTATGTCCTTTATCAACTAATGCTATTTTTAAATTCTTATTTTTTTCAATTAATTCATAAGCACAAAATAATCCTGCAGGACCTGCTCCAACTATTAATACATCATAGTTTTTTTTAACTTCTTTCTTCATACTACTCCTTTTTTATACACATTTAAAACATTAGATGTATAAATTTATTTAATTTCTACTTTTTTGCTAGCATCTTCTTCTAATAATTTAGGATTATCAAAAATATATTGCAATAATTGAACTGATTTAGCAAAATAATATCCATCAGCAATTCTTTCATCTAAATTAATTCCAAACTCACATATTTTTCTAATTTCTTTTTTACCATTTATAATTACTTCTTCATCTTTTATTTCACCCATAGTTGCAAGTCCACTTGCATTACCAAAATTAGTAATATTATGAAATATTGCTCCACAATGAATACTACCTAAATTTGATACTATTAAACTACTATAATATAAGTTATCTTCAACTAATGAAGATGGTAATAATCCTACTTTATCACACCATTTAAACACACCAACAATAGGTACTCTAATTATATTAGGTAATTTACCTAATATTTCAATTGCACTATTAGCACCCTTTTTATCTACTTTTTTATTTCTAATTGAATCTACTTTATCTAATATCTTTTTACTAATTGTATGTATATTATCATCTTTATCTATTTTAACTAAAATCATCATTTCTTCTGCGGTATCATCAAAAGCAATTTTAGCTACAAAAGATATAACAACATCATTATGTTCATATATATGTCTATTTGCAACAAATCTATTTAGATATGGCCTATTATAATATATTTTTCCAATAGCTGCCATAACTGCATGAAAAAAAGTAATATGTTCACCTTTCTTCTTTAATTTTTCAACATATTCACATAATGCAGTTACATCCATTTTTTGATTAATGTATACATCACTTACACTTCTATCTGGTTTTAAATCAATTAATATTTGACTAAGTCCAGATATATTATCAATTCTTTTTGCATATTTTCTATCAACTAATCTTTTTTTCATAATCCCTCACAATTTAATTATAAAAAAAATAAGTTAATATTGCAAACTTATTATGTTATAAAAATGTAAGCATAATAAATTACAAATAAACTTATCATAATTGCACCTTCTACTTTAGATAAAACTTTATCATTTTTAGCAAAGAAATATAAAGTGAAAGCAGCTATATGTACAAATATTATATCAATTAAATTAAAACTTACTGATGAAAAACCACCATATATTAATAAAGGCAATCCAAGAACTACTCCTATATTAAATATATTGGTTCCAATTATATTGCCAAGAGCTATATCAAATTCACCCTTTTTAGCTGCAACTACTGTCATAGTCATTTCAGGAAGAGATGTTCCAATTACTACAACAGTCATTGTAATAACTTTAGTACTAACGGTTAATATTTCAGCTAGTTCTTTAGCATTATCTACTACCAGATCACTTGAAAATATTATCATAATGCAACAAATTATAGTAAGTAATATAGACTTTATTATTCCATACTTCGGCTTTTCTCTATCAAAAAAATCTTGCTTTGTTTTTACTACAGATACTATATAAAACATAAACATTGCAAAAAAGCATAAGAATATTACACCATCTTGTCTAGTCAAAATAAAATCACTATTAATTTTACCAATATAATGAGATATTATTGATAAAGTAAACATTGATGTTATTACCATTAATATTGGTAACTCCTTTTTAGTAACTTCATGTTTTACTTTAATAGGTGAAATACAAGCAGCCATTCCTATTATCAATAAAATATTTACAATATTACTTCCAACCACATTAGCAAGCGCTATATCACCACTACCAGTAGAAATACTATTAAATGATATAGCAAGTTCAGGAGCACAAGTACCAAAAGCAGCTACAGTAAGAGCTATCATCATTTTAGACATTTTAAAATTAGTTGCTATTGAGCTAACAGCATCTACAAATATATCAGCACTTTTAACAAGTATCACAAACCCAATAAGCAATAATAATATTACTTTTACTACTCCCATATATATATTCTCCTATTCTTATAATATTATAAACTAAAAATTATGTTTTTAAAAGCTTTTCAATAAAAAAGGCTCTAATTATTAGAGTTTTCTTCATCTTCAATATTTTTTTCAAACAATTTATCTATATTTTTAGTAGGTAACAACATATAATTATCTTTATTTATTTTAATTTCAAACTTTTTAGATTCATGTTTTAATTCATCACCATCAATACACCAAGAAGGTGGAATTTCTTCAAATTCTAATTTTATTTTATCTGTTTTAAAATAAGTAAATCCTGGAATATTATTCATTTCTCTTCTTTTTAAATAATAAACAGCTTTTATAATATCCATTTTATTTTTAATATCACACATTAATACTTCAAATTTATTATCATCAAGTTTAACATCATCATAAATATTATTTACTCCACCAACTCTATTACTATTAGTTATAAATATAAATGAAAACTTGTTTTCATATTTTACTCCATCTACTTCATACTTAACATTATAAAATTGAAGATTTTGTTTTAATTGTTGTATTCCATATATAACATATGCAAGTTTTCCATATTTCTCTTTTAATTTTCTTGGTGTTGCATAAGATATATCAACATATGCACCCATACAAGCAACATATACAAAAGGATTATCATTTATTAAACATACATCAATATTTTTTTCAGTTCCATTAAGAAGCATAGCAATATTGTTTATTGTATTACTACTCATTCCATACATATGTGCAACATCATTAACACTTCCAAGTGGCAAATGCCCAAGTAATATTGGTTTATGTCTTTCGATATTCCCTGATATTACTTCATTTAAAGTTCCGTCTCCTCCTGCACATAATAATAAATCAACATCTTTTAACTTTTTAGTTATTTCTCTTGCATGACCTCTATATTCTGTATAAATTATTTCTGTATCATATCCATAATTTTCTAATATTTTATATATTTTTTTAACATCATTTCTATTTGTTAATTTTCCACTATTTGGATTATAAATAACTACACATTTCTTCATATCTTATTCCTCTATTAAGTATATTATATCATTTATAAAAATAGTTGTAAATTTTTAAATTAAATATAATATATGCTATAATCTTTTATAAAGGAAGTGAAATATGGCAATAGAAACCGTAAAAGAATATTTTAAAAAATATAATATGGATAATAAAATTATTGAATTTGATGTTAGTAGTGCTACTGTTGAACTTGCAGCTAAAGCATTAAATACTGAAGAAAAAAGAATAGCTAAATCTTTAACATTTAGATTAAAAGATAAAATAATTCTAATTGTTTTAGCAGGGGATGCAAAAATTAGTAATTCTAAATATAAATCTGTTTTTCATGAAAAAGCACATATGCTATCATTTGATGAAGTAAATGAACTTATAGGTCACCCAGTTGGAGGTGTATGTCCATTTGCTATAAATGATGGAATTGATGTTTATTTAGATGAATCATTAAAAAGATTTAAAACTGTTTTTCCAGCTTGTGGAAGTGCAAACTCAGCAATAGAACTTACAATAAAAGAATTAGAAAAATATTCAAATTATAAAGAATGGATAAATATTTCAACATATTAAAAAAAGCAATAAAATGCTTTTTTAATTTTGTAAATTTTTATTATCATTAAGTTCCACACCATTTGGAACATCTATAACTGTTTCATTGCTTTTTACAGTTTCTTGTTTTTCTTCTACATATTCATTATTTTTAGTAACAAACATGGCTTGTTTTTCTACAATCTTTACTTGACTTTGTGTATCTTCACTTGGAAGAATTATCTCTAAACTTTTATTAGCAGGCATTGGTCCATTATTAATTGGCATTTGAGATATTGAATTTTGATTATTCATTTGACTTGAATTTATATTTTGATTATTTGTTTGAATTGGATTCATATTTTGATTGCTCATAGAAGAATTTATATTTTGAGTTTGAGTATTATTTTGTGATGTATTAATATTATTCATTATACTTGGATCATAATCTGTATGAATTAAAGTATCTTTTTGAGATTTTTTATGTTTAATAATTATTATAATTACAATAATTAATACTATTACTAATATAATAGATCCACCAAGAATTAAAATATTTGTTAAATTATATAAACTAAATGAAAAATTAATATTAGATTCACCATCACTTATTAAATTCCATGTAAGAGTTTTTCCATCTTCACTAACATTAGTTGCATTATTACTAATTGACTTAGTTGGTAAAATTAATTTGTAATTAAATTCCATTTCATTTACAAGATCAATTAAATTACCAAAATCTTCTTCACTACCAGTAATATCTTCTTCTGTATCATCTTCAGTAGTAATATTCTCTTCACCATTTTCTTCTGATGGAGTTTCAATATCAACAGTATTATTATCTGTATATTCTTCACTATCTACAGCATATTTAAATGTAGCTGTATATGTATTTTTTAAAAATCCTTTTTCTACCTTAAATAATATTTTATCATTAAATTCACCATTTAATATATCACTAATAACAAATACAGCTCCATCATTATTAGAATATTTATCAATATTATTATATTTTTTAGTAAATTTATATCCTGAATAACCATCTTCCTTTGCTTCTGATATAGAAAATCCAGCATTCTCATATGTTTGTCTATTAAATGTTTCATTCATATTTTCTTTTAATTCTTCCGCGATTAAAACTTCACTTTCAAAAATCATACTTTTATCATTCTTAATTGTCATTGTATTATAATTTTTAATACAACCACTTAACATTAATAAGCAAGAAATTAATACAATATATTTTACTTTTTTCATACTACACCTCTTATATTTTCTAATTAAGTATAACACAAAATATATAAAATAAAAAGACATCTTACATAAATGTCTTTAATTTTTCTATTTCATTTTCTTGAAATTTTAAGAAGTTTTTAGCAATTTTAAGCATTGATTTTTCACATGTAGATTTGTATTGCTTAATTTTACTATTCATTTCAACTGTACCCATAGTGAATCCTTCAACTAACATTTGAGCAATAGCTGCATCACTATTATCTTTCATAGTTTCCATAGCAATACCCATATCACTACTCATTTTTGCCATAAGTCCACTACCTTTAGCTTCCGTATCATTTTTAGTTAAGATTTTTTTACTTTCTTCCATAAATTTTTGATATTCTTTAAGTTCACATTCTAAAACATGTTTAATTTTATTTTCTTTATTTTTCAAATTAGAAAGTAAACTATTAGTAGAATATGCTCCCATTTCAGCAGTTTTATAAACATGCATCATTAATTCTAAATTTTCATCCATTTTTATTCACCATTATTATTTTGATTAATTTTCTTAATTTTATACATTGATAATAATTATTTAAAATGATAATATTTAATTAGAGGATAATTATGATAAAAAGTAAAGAAAAAGGTTTATTAATTGTAGTATCAGGTCCATCTGGATGTGGTAAAAGTACATTAAATCAATCGTTATTAAAAATGAGAAAGAATATTGTTATGTCTATATCAGATACAACTAGAAAACCAAGAAATGGTGAAAAAAATAAAGTTGATTATAATTTTATTTCTAAAGAAGAATTTTTAAAAAATATTGATAATAAAAAGTATTTAGAATATGCATCCTATGCAGATAATTATTATGGAACTCCAATTAAAAGAGTAGATGATAATTTAAATAAAGGCATAGATGTTATATTAGAAATTGATATAGAAGGTGCTAGAAAAGTAAATGAATTAAGAAAAGATGCAATATTTATTTTTATAATGCCACCTTCAATGAAAGTATTAAAAGAAAGACTAGTAGCAAGAAAAACTGAAACAAAAGAACAAATTGTAGAAAGATTTAAAACAGCATATAAAGAAATAAATGAAGTATCTAAATATAATTATGTTATAGTAAATGATGATATAAATGAATCTTTAAATAAAATGAATGCAATTCTAACTTGTGAAAAATGTAGAGTAGATAGAATTGAAGATGTTGATTTAGGTAATAAAGAAGAATTAATACACGAAATATTAACAAATTAAAAAAGTTCTATTTTAAGAACTTTCACTAAGCATTTCTTTTAAAGAAGTGCTTTTTATTATACATAAACTATTTATCAATAGTATCCATTATATATGGTGCAATTTGTATTTTTCTAGATACTACACCATCTAAAATAACCCCTTCATATATTTTATCTAATTTAAAGCTTAATCTAATAATTTCAGAAGATGCTGTGTTATATAGACAATATGATTTGTTTTCAAAAATATCAGTTACAAATAATGTTAGCACTTTATATTTTTCTTTTTCTGCTTCTTCATCTAAAAATCTTACTAATTCATTAGTTTTTCTCTTAATTGTATTAAAGTCACTTGTAAGTATTTGACCAATACCAATCATATCATCATCTACTCTATATGTTTTAAAGTCTTTATGTAATAAACTTTCATTACTAAGTCCTTTAATACTCATTCCTGCTTTTAATAATTCCATACCATAATCTTTATATTTAATTTTAGCTATTTTAGATAAACTTATTAAAGCATCACTATCTTTCATAGTAGTTGTAGGAGATGTTAATAATAATGTATCTGAAATAATAGCTGATGCTAAAAGTCCTGCAATAGGCTTTGGAATTTCTACATTATTTTCTTTATATAAATCATAAATTATTGTGCACACACTACCACAAGATGAATTTCTAAAATTAATTGGTTTTTTAGTATTAATATCTCCAATATTATGATGATCTATTATTTCTAATATATCTGCTTCTTCAAGTCCATCTACACTTTGACTAAAGTTATTATGATCCACGAGTATTACTTGTTTTTTTTCAATATTATTTGTATCTGTTAATGTAAGTACACCAGTACACTCATTTTTATTATTTAATATTGGATAATTTGTATGCTTTAATGTTTTACTTCTTTCATAGAAGTCTTCTAAATAATCTATTTCATTAAATGTATAAGATTCACTTTCACTTCTTACAAAATGTTTTATATAGTTAGCTAGTGAAATTAATTTACATACTTCATAACTAGTATAAGCCGTTCTAATAATATTTACTTTATTTTTCTTTGCGGTTTTAAGTGTATCTTCACTAATTTCTAAATCTCCAACTATTATTATAAGTTTAACTTTACTATCAACAGCATAATCTAATATTACTTTTCTATCTCCAACTATTAAAATATAGCTATTATCAAGTACAATTCTTTCTAAAAATGTATCTTTAGCAAAAGCTGCTGCAAGTACTGTCCCTTTAATTTCTTTTTCAAATTTTAATACTTCTTGTCCTTTAAGTACATTAATTAAGTTACCATAAGATGTATCTATTCTATGATAATTACCACTTATTACTTCCCGTGCTATTTCTTTTAGAGAAACATAACCATAATATTTATTTTTATTTTCAACAACTGGAATACCAGTTAATGAATATTTATTCATATAATCAAATGCATCTTTAATTGATAAATTTTTATCTATATATGAATTTTTATGATATGAAACATCTTTTATTTGTAATTTAACATCATTTAAATGCTTTGGTGCTTTAACACCAAAATAATCAAGAGCAAATTTAGTTTCAGGATTAATATTTCCAAGAGAACATGGAATAGTATTATAACCCAATTGATTCTTTAAATAAGATAATGCAATTGATGAGCATATTGAATCAGTATCAGGATTTTTATGTCCAAATATATATGTAAGTTTATTATTCATAATTCCTTGTCCCTTTCTATCTTATAAAATAATATCATTTTTTATCATAAAAATAAAGAAAAATGTGTAAATTTTAAACAATAATTTAAATTTTATGATATTAATGTTGTATAATTGTATTAGGTGATTTTATGTTTGAAAATAAAAAAATATTTATCTTAGGTATGGCAAGAAGTGGTTATGAAGCTGCTAAGGTTCTTGCAAAAAGAAATAATGAAATTGTTTTAAATGATAAAAATGAAAATCAAGATGAAAATCATATTAAAGAGTTAGAAAGTCTTGGTGTAAAAGTTATATTAGGTTCTCATCCTGATGATATATTAGATGAAAGTTTTGATTATTTAATTAAAAATCCAGGTGTTAAATTTGATCATAAGTATTTAAAATATGCAGAAGAACATAATATTAAAGTTATTAATGAAATTGAAATGGCTTACCATTTATTACCTAAAGGTGTTAAGTTAATAGCAATAACTGGTACTAATGGTAAAACTACTACTACGACTTTAACTTATGAAATTGTTAGTGCTGCATTTCCAAATAGAACTCATTTAGCTGGTAATATTGGTTTTCCATTATGTCAAATCATAGAAAATATTAAAGAAAATGATTATTTAGTTATGGAAATTGGTGTTCCTCAATTACATGATTTTTATGATTTTAATCCAGATATTGCAGTACTTACTAATATATTTGAAGCACATTTAGATATGTTTGGAACAAGAGAATATTATAATGAAACTAAACTTAGAATGTTTCAAAATCATACAGAAAAAAATATAGCAATTATTAATCATGATAATGAAGATGCATATAGAATTACAAAAGATATTAAAAGTACTAAAAAATATTTTTCAAGTAGTGAAAAAATTGATGGGTCTTACCTTTTAAATGATGATATTTATTATTATGATGAAAAAATAATAAATACAAAAGATATTAAATTACAAGGAAAACATAATTATGAAAATATTATGTGTGCTATTATGATAGCTAAAGAATTAAATATTTCAAATGATATAATTGTTAATACTATTAAAGAATTTAGTGGTGTAGAGCACAGAATAGAATTCGTAAGAACTCTAAATGGAATAGACTTTTATAATGATTCAAAAGCTACTAATATTACATCTACTCAAATAGCATTATCTGCATTTTCTAAACCAACTATTTTACTTCTTGGAGGCTTAGAGAGAACTCAAAGTTTTTTAGAATTAAAAGATTATTTAAAAAATACTAAATTAGTTGTATGTTTTGGTGAATGTAAAAATAGAATTAAAACTGAAATGGAAACTCTTAATATAAAAACAATAGTAGTTGATAATTTAAAAGAGGCTATAAATGAAGCATATAAAAATGCAGTATCTCATGATGTTATACTTTTAAGTCCTGCATCTGCTTCATGGGATCAATATAAATGTTTTGAAGATAGAGGCCTTGAATTTAAAGAAATTGTTAATAATTTAAAATAATTTTACATTTGAAATTGTAAAACTAAATGAAAATAATATATTTAATAAATAAAATAAGTTATCATTATATTAGAAGGAGTAAAAATAAGTATGGAAAAAAAGGGTATAAAGAAAAATGAAATTAAAGAGAAATTAAAAGTTGAAGATGATACTGAAAAGAAACTTCAAAAATATTTAAAGACTAAAAAAGGTAAAAAAACTAAATTATATCTTGTAATAGGATGTGTATTCTTAATACTAGGGTTTATTCTTTCAATTGTTAAAGCATGTTTAGATATAAATTCTGTAGCATTAGGATCTTTTGATTTAATTTTTATATCAGGAGATTGGTTTTATAATTTTGGCTGTGCTGCATTTATATTGTTCTTCTATATTTATTTCTTAGATATGTTTGAATCAAAAGAGATTAATGAAGAGCAAAAAAAAGAAATAAATAAAATTGATAATGTAATAAATTTAATATCTAGAATTTTATTAATTTCATTGTTTGAATATTCTGTTACAAGTATGGATGGTTCTAAAATACTAACACAATTATCAAGTGATATTTTATGTACTATTATCGTATTATTAGGAGCATTATTTATAATAAAATTAGTATATTTAATAGTAATTAATTATGATGAAAAGAAAAAAGGAAAATAATTCATATAAAAAGTAAACTAAATAAAAAGTTTACTTTTTTAATTTGTTAAACATATCAATATATTCTTTATATTTATTATTATCTTTTTTAATATTTAATTCTTTAAAACCATTTTTATAATAATACTCTGCTAAATTATAATATGCATATCTATTTCTTTCATTTAATGGACACTCAATAGATTTAGAATAATATAAATATGCTGTTTTTAAGTCACCTTTTAATCTATAATATTCCCCTACTTTATTTAATGCCCAACTTTCCATCATATCAGCACTTATTTTATAATATTTAATAGATTCATCTATATTATTTTCATTTTCATACATTTTTCCAATATTATTAATCGCATAAACATACCCTAGTTCACTAGAAATTTCAAAATAATGTTTTGCTAGTTTTAAATCGATTTTATTATCTGGATTTATTCCTTTTAAATAACAAAGACCTAATGTATTATATCCAGCTGCACTACCTAATTCTATTGATTTATGTAAATATTTCCACATAGTATCTTCATCATATTTAACTCTATTTGTAAGTATTAAATTAGCAATCATCCAAACTGCTTTAGGATGATTTTTTAAAGCAGCTTTCATATAGTATTCATAAGATTTAACATAATCAACTTCTCCATCAATTAATCCATCAAAATATAATGCACCTACATCTGCACAAGCATACATATTATTTTTATTAGCTAAATTAATAAGTGAACTTATATAACTTTGACCAAAATATAATTTTAATTTCAAATACTCATCAAGCTCATTTTTATTAATTTTAATGTTAATATCTTGTGTATAAATAGGTTGTTTATTTATGTTAATAGCATAATTTAATAATTCTATAAACTTTTCATAATTAGATTTTTGATTTAAATTGTTAATAAATTCTTGATTAATATTTTCATCATTTTTACAAATATCAATTAATTTTAAAATAACTAAATTTAATTTATCATTATTATTTATTATTTCTAATGAATTATTATCTTCTAAATAAATTTTATCATCAAGTAAATTTAATATAGAAAGAACATTATTAATAAAAATATTTTTATCTTTTTTAAATAAATTATATTTATCAGTAAATATTTTTTTATATTCAAGACCTATTGCTCTAATACCAATACAATAATTATTAATAGTTGTAACATTTACATCATTAACATCAAAAACACATGAAAAAACTTCCATTTGCATGGCATTCTTATTATTAGATACTTCTTTTATTATACTAACAATATTTCCAAAAGATAAATAATTTTTATTGTTATTCATTTTAATATAATGTTTCTTCATAAAATTTATTATAGCAAAAAGAATTTCTTTTTAAAACTTTTTTAAATAGATTATCTCGTTAATTTAAGATATAACATAGCAAACACAATAATTAACATAATAACAAATACAATATAGTATAAGTAATTTACAATATTCATTTTGTTTTTTGGTTTATTATTTTTTTCTTCTTTTTGAGACTCTTTTATATTAAGCCATACATCTAAATAAATAGGTTCTATTTTATATGGCTTTGAATATCCATCAGTTATTGCTGAACCAGTTATTATTAAGTGAATTTTATTATTTATATTTCCTAATATTTTAATTTCATAATCATTAAATGGTTCATGCTCAAATAAATAAAATTTATCTTCTCTTTTAAAAGATTCATCTGCATTATTAACTTTTAAAATCACTTTATTTGTTTCATAATTATTATCTAATTTAATATTCAATATTTCTATACGAGGTGATACTATTGTATCTTCATATTTACCATCTTTAAAATTACATTCAATATTACAACTATTACCTTCTCTAGTAATATTAATAATAAAATTACTTTTTTCTTCATCTAATTCAAAATAATAATTACTGATCTTTAAATAATTTTCTTTTTTATTTGGATTCATTATAATCACCTATCCTTATAGATTTAGTTTACTATAATATTTATTATTATTCAATATATGTGGAATTAGTGTGGAATATAAAAAATGGACTTTTAAACTTCTAAACATATATAATTAATAGTGAAAGGAGTATTTATGAAAAATTTCATAAAAAATTATAAATCTTCATTAATACTTATTGCATCAATTATAATAGGTACTATTGTTGGACTTATATTTAAAGAAAAAGCTACTGTGTTAAGTCCATTTGGAGATTTATTCTTAAATTTATTATTAGTAATCATCGTACCTTTGATATTCTTAACAATTACTACATCATTAGGTAAAATGAAACAACCTAAAAGAATTGGAAAAATTTTAGGAACTATTATTTTAGTATTTGTTCTTACATCTCTTGTTAGTGTTCTTGTTGGTATTGCTAGTACAAAATCATTTAAACTTGTTAATATAGAGGATAGTGTCGCGATTAAAGAAGTATTAAATTCTGGAGTAGTTGCTGAAAAAGAAGATGTTAATTTTCTAGAAAGAACTGTTAGTGCTATTAGTGTTGGAGATTTTTCATTAATATTATCAAGAGATAATATTATAGCGGTAATTGTATTTTCAATTTTAATAGGTTTAAGTATTAATTTATCAAAAGAGAAAGGAGAAAATTTTTTAGCAGTATTAGATAGTGCAAATGAGGTAGTACAGAAATTTATTCAAATAATTATGTATTATGCACCTATTGGACTTGGTTGTTATTTTGCGGCATTAGTTGGTACTTTTGGTGGTGAAATTGCGATTGGTTATGGTAAAACTTTTATTATTTATACAGTAGTTTCTATACTTTTCTATTTTATAGTCTATTCACTTTATGCAGTTATTGCTGGTGGTAAAAAAGGATTTGTATTATATTGGAAAAATATTATTCCAGCAACACTTACTTCACTTGCAACTTGCTCATCTGCTGCTTCTATTCCAGTAAATACTAAATGTGCTAAAAATATTGGAGTACCAGATGATATAGCAGATACAACTATTCCACTTGGAACTAGTTTTCATAAAGATGGTTCTATTATAGGTAGTGTATTTAAAATAATGTTCTTAGTATATTTATTTGGAAGTGATGTTTCTCTTCTTAAAGTATTAGGTGTTGCATTACTTGCTACATTACTTATAACAGCTGTTCCAATTGGTGGAGGTACTATTTCAGAAACGGTAATTATTACAATGTTAGGTTTCCCAGTTGCATCACTTGGAATGCTTACAATAATTGCAACTATTATAGATTCACCTGCTACTATGTTAAATGTTGTAGGTGACAGTGCTTCAAGTATGTTAGTAGCTAGAATAATTGATGGTAAAAACTGGTTAAATAAAAAGAAAAAATAATTGACAAAATAATTTATTATTAATTATTTAAAATATTTGATTTACTAAATAGGTAAATTAAATGTTTTATTTTTTTATTATTTATGTTAAAATTAAATTAACCAATTATGTTAATCAAAAAGAAAGGAGGTATAATGGAATTAACATATAAAGATGAGAAATTAAAAAACATATGTGAAAATCCAAATTATAATAAAGAATTAATTAAAAAATATGGAATAGAAGTTGCAAAAAAATTACCACAAAGAATAAATGAATTAAAATCATTTAACTCATTAAAAGATGTTCCAATTAATCCTCCTTTTAGGAGGCATAAATTATCTGGTAATAGAAAAAATCAATTTGCTATTGTTATAACTAATCAATATAGGTTAATTTTTAGACAAAAAGATAATAATATATTAATAGAAGATTTAAATAAAATAAAAGAAATAGAAATAATGGAGGTGTCTAAACATTATGAGTAAATTAGATAAATTAAATGAATATGTAATAGCACCAGGAGAAACAATTTTAGAATTATTAGAAACTAATTGTATGACTCAACTTGATCTTGCAAACAAAACTGGTATTAACAAAAAAACTATAAATGAAATTATTAAAGGTAAAGCCCCTATAACTACTTCAACAGCTTTAAAGCTTGAATATGTTTTTAATATACCTGCAAGTTTTTGGAATAATTTAGAAAGTAATTATAGAGAATCATTAGAAAGAAAAAAGGATGTTCAATCTATTAAAGAAGATGAAAAGTTTTTAATAAATATACCTTATACTGAAATGGCTAAACGTAATTGGGATTATATTGAAAAGACAAGAGATTCATATGAAAAAGTTATTAATTTAAGAAAATTTTTCTCTGTTGCATCTCTTGGATTTGATACAGAGTTAAAAAAGAAACTAGCTTTTAGAAAAAGTAATAATGAAAATTTTTCATATGAATCGCTATATTGTTGGTTAAGATATGGGGAAATTCAATCTAATAAAGAAGAATATCCAAAGTTTAATATTGAAAAACTAAAAATTCAAGCAAATGAAATTAGAAAATTAGCAAACAAATCATTTTTAGAACAATATGATAATATTAAAAAGATTTTAAAAGAATGTGGAGTGGCTTTAATATTTGAATCTCATTTACCTAACACATATGTAAATGGAGTATCATACAAATTAACTTGTGATAAAGCAATTATAATGTTAAGTGATAGAGGTAAAAAAGATGATATTTTATGGTTTACATTATTTCACGAAATAGCACATTTAATTAAGCATAGTAAAAAAGAAGTTTTTGTGGACTTAGAAAATGATGATGCAAATGATATTGAATTAGAAGCAGATGAATATGCTAGAAACATATTAATTTCAGATGATATATATAATACTTTTATTAAAAATAATGTTCTTTATAATGAAACTATTATAAAAGATTTTTCCAAAAAAAATAATATTTCAACAGGTATAATTATAGGAAGATTACAAAAAGATAAAATAATAGGATGGAATCAGTTTAATAATTTAATAACAAGATTATAATAAGATGTATTAAAATAAATTAAATTTACAAAGATTGAAGGTACCATTTAAAGATGATACTTATTGCTCATATATTTGATCAAAATGGTAATGTTAGAGAAAGATTTATTTTATCTGAAATAGCTATGCAATGGACAAAAGAGCATTATCCAGATTTGTAAGATGTAGGTGCTTATTGAGATAGTGAAGAAAAAAAGACAAATAATACAATAAAAATATTAAATATCAAAAAACTATTGAAAATCAATTCAATAGTTTTTATATAAAATTAATAATGATTTATTTAATGATATTGTAATTAATATTAAATAATTTTTATTGATATTTAGCAATAAATCTTTCTAAATTTTCTTTATATTTTTTTATTGGTAAAATATTTTTTGTTACTTTAAAAGTTATAGCTTGATTATTTAAATCAATAATAGAAATTTTTTTATAAAAGAATAGGCCTCCTTTTTCAATATTAACTTTTTTAATATTATTTTGAGGTAAAAAATATGCATTATTTACCATTGGTTTGCCAGTCATATTACTTAATGGAATAATTCCAATTCCAGTATCAACTTGATTTATAATATAACCACTAAATTCTTTTACAAAATTAGAAAAAATTCCAAACATTATTTGATCTTTTGCATTTGGCATAATTGTACCAATAAAATAATCATTATTATTACTCAATAAATTTGCTTCTTGTAATGCTGAAATTATTTTTTCATCATTCATTATAATCACCATATAAAATATTATCATAGAAATTTTTATATTTCAAGTTTGTTACATCATTACACTTAATAAAATTCTATAGTAATCACTTTTAAATTCATCTTTTTCTATTCCAAGTTTATCATAAAACATATCAATATATTCTTTACCATAATTTCTTTCAATTGATTTTTCACAAATTACTAAATCATAATATATATCACTTATTCCTGACTCTCCTACATCAATTAATCCAGAAAACTTATGATTATCTGCAAAAATATTAGGAAGTGACATATCTCCATGAGTAAAACCTATTATTTGTTTTGGTTTATTACCTTTTAAATATTTAAGTATATTTTCTTTTGTATGGAATCTATCAAGTATATTTTTATCTATATCTTTTTCTTCAATTAAATTAATATTTTCTTCTATTCTTCTTATCTTTTCATCAATAGTTTCATCAATTACACAATCACTATAATCAATATTATATAAATGATTAAATGCATCTATTATAATATCTATTCCCTCATCTTTATGTTCTAAATAGTATTCACTGCATAACATTTCTCCTTTTAAAGATTTTGTAAGAATATATGATTTACTATTATATTTTTCATAGAATATTTTTTCAGGTACACTAATTTTATCTTTTAAATAATCTAGTCTTATTGATTCTTGACTTAAATGATTAGCAATTTTTAAAAAATAAACTTTGCTTTTCTTTCTAATTTTATAAACTTTTGAGTTACAACCAATACTAATTTCTTCAATTTTATTAGCGGCTTTTAAAAATTCATTTAATCTATTACCTCCTTTAATTACAATATTTTTCTTTTCTTCTTTAACAGTTTCATTTGAATTTACTTTAATATCTTTAATACTATCATAATTACCCATATAAGTAACTAATTTTTTATTTTCAATTCTTACTATTTTAGTTGCAAGTTTATTTATAAAATATCTATCATGAGATATAAATAATATAGTTCCATCAAATTCTTCAAGAGAAGACTCTAATATTTCTTTTGTATCAATATCTATATGATTAGTTGGTTCATCTAATATTAAAAAGTTTGCTTTTTTTAATATTAATTCTAATAATTTAATTCTAACTTTTTCACCACCACTAATATTTTTAAGCTTTTTATCAATTGAATTTTCATCAAAATAGAATCTATATAATTTACTTCTAAGTTCGCTTTCACTTCCACTGAATATTTTTCTCATATATTCATATATTGTATCTTCTTCATTATCAAATCTAATCTCTTGTGGAATATAACCTACACTAACATTTACACCTATTTTGATATTTTCGTGTGTATTATTCATAACATTTTTAATTACCGTAGTTTTACCTGTACCATTCTTACCCATTAAGCAAACTCTTTCTTTATAATATACATTCATATTTGACTTAATAAGTAATTCTTTATTTCCTATTGTTAAATCTAAATTATTAATACTTAATACTTGATTTGCGGATCTATCATTTACGGATAAATTAATTTTAAGTTCACTTTTAGTTTTAGGTTTATCTATAACTTCCATTCTTTCAAGTCTTTTTTCCATAGCGGCTGCTCTTCTAAAGAAAATTGGATTATCACCTTTACTACCCCACTCACGAAGCCTTTTAATTGCTTCTTTAATAGCTTTAATTTGTTTTTGTTGATTTTTATAATTTTGAAATTCTAATAGTAATCTTTTTTCACTTTCTTTTAAATAATAACTATAATTTCCGTAATATATTTCAGCACTACCTTTTTCTAAACATATTATTTTATTTACAACTCTATCTAAAAAATATCTATCATGGCTTACAATTACTATAGTACCTTTATAACTTTTCAAATATTCTTCAAACCATTCTAAAGTATCTATATCTAAATGATTAGTTGGTTCATCTAAAAGTAAAATATCCGGAGAAGATAAAATTAATGCCGCTAGATTAACTATTGTTTTTTCTCCACCACTTAAATTATTATAATTTGTATTTAACATTTCATTTGTAAGTTTAAAACCATATTTAATCTTTTCTATTTTTTCATTTAAATTATATCCACCTTTGATTCTAAATTCTTCTTGCATTTTATCAAGTATTTTAATAGATTTTTCACTGGAATCCATATTCTCTATAAATTCATTTATTTTATTATCTAATTCTATTAAATCTTTTACTCCTCTTAAATATACATCATTTGCAAGAACATCTGATTTTTCAAGTGGAGGAATTTGTGTTAAGTATCCAATAGTTGAACCTTTTCTAATTGATACATTACCACTATCAGCATTCTCAAGTCCCATAATAATTCTAAGTGTAGTAGTTTTACCACACCCATTACTTCCAATTAATGAAACTCTATCATTAGTTTTAATATCAAATGATAAGTCACTAAGCACACTATTAAATCCATAATTTTTATTAATTTTATTTAAACTTATCTCTATCATGATAAACTCCTATAAATAAAAATCACATTTATTATATCATAGCAATACAAAATATGTGATTTTATTAATTATTTTAATGAATTATATAACATTTCATATTCTTCATTAGATAAATTTTCCATTTCTTTATTTAATGTTTCTTTTGGTAATTTATAACTATCAATTATAGCTTTACTTTCTTTTTTAGTTAATTTTTTATCATGTAATTTTACAAACTCAATTAATGCTTCCATTAAATTATTTTTAAGTTTTCTATCTCTATGAAAGAATAATTCTCTAAATATGAATTTTTTAAAACTATAATTTAATTCTTCTCTTTTTAATTTAGTTAATTTAATCATAGTTGACATAACTCTTGGTTCTGGTGAAAATGCATCAGGTGCGATATCCATAATTCTTTCAACTCTAAAAAATGAATTAGTAAGAAGAGCTAATTTATTTAAATTTTTTTCAAGTACATTATCTGCAAATTTTTTACCAACAATTAATACAGCTTCTTTAAATTCACATCTAATTAATTTTTCAATAAAAGGTTCTGTTATTGAATATGGTAGTGCAGAAATAATTTTATCACATTCTGGAATATATACATCTAATACATTCCCATAGATTACATCTACATTACTATGTTTATCTTTAATAACATTTAAAAATGGTTCTAATTTTTTATCTATTTCAATCAATGTTAAATGTTTAGATCTTCTTGCTATAGTTTCACTAATATCACCTTTACCAGGACCTATTTCAACAACAGTTTCATTTATTTTTAATTCTGCTGCATCAACAACTGCATTAATAATAGATTTATCTATTAAAAAATGTTGATCTAAATAATTTGTATCATTTTCAAATTCAATATCCATAAAATTAACCTCTTTTCAATTCTTTTTAAATATATTAAATGGTTCTCTATTTGGTAAATCAAGTTCAAATGTTAATAACTCATGAGTAATTGGATGATAAAACTCTAATTTTTTAGCAAATAAAGCAATTTGTTCACCTACTTTAGCGGTTTTGTTATATTTTTGATCTCCATATAATGGATTACCATTATGAGATAATTGTACTCTAATTTGATGACTTCGTCCAGTCTTTAATTTAATTTCTACTAAAGATAAATTATTTTTATAATCTAATCTTTTATAATTTAATATAGAAAGTTTCCCATTTTTATCTACTTTTACTATATTATTTTTAGTATCTTTAAGTAAATAATCTTGAAGATGGCCACTTTCATTTATTTTACCTATAACTACTGCATTATAAACTTTATTGAATTTATTTGTTCTTACTTGTTCTGATAATCTACTTGCGGCCTTACTAGTTTTAGCAAATACCATTATTCCACCTACGGGTCTATCTAATCTATGTACAAGTCCTAAATATACATTTCCAGGTTTATTATATTTTTCTTTTAAATATTTTTTTAATATTGTAAGTAAGTCTTCATCTTTTGAATTATCTTCTTGTACTGGAATATTAATTGGTTTTTCTACAACTAATAAATGATTATCTTCATATAATATATTAATTTTTATATTCATATATTTCTAACCCATGTTCTTTTAATGACTCTATTGTTACTTTACCATTATTAATAGCGGTTTTTAATAAATCAATTTCACCATTATCCCATACAAGTTTAATATTAGCACTTTTAACACATGGTAAATAATAAGTACTTTTATTATCTTTATATATTTCTTCTAATTCTTCCATGCAAGAAGTAGAATCATCAACTATTTTATAATCAACTATTTTATTAACTTCATTCTCTTCATTATTGATAAGTATTAGAATAACTAATCCAATTAATATTACTACTAGTAATGTGATAAATATAATTTTTAAAGTTATTTTAGTTTTCAATTTTTTCCCACCTTCCATATATTCCACAAGGTAGTATCATATTAGTACTAGTTATTTTTAAACCTATTTCATCAGTAGTAACAATTCCATTTTTAAGTTTACCTTCTATACTAGTATTTAAAACATTTTTAAGTATTTCTGGTGTTATACCTTTTGTATATGAACTAATTAGTAAAAATAATGGATCATCACTTAATATATCAATACAACTATCTATTAATTTATTCAAACTATCTTCAAATTTCCATAATTCTTTTGAAGGTCCTCTTCCATAAGTTGGTGGATCCATTATAATAGCATCATATTTATTCCCTCTTCTTTTTTCTCTTTCAACAAATTTTAAACAATCATCACAAATATATCTAATTTTATTATTTTCTAAATGAGATAATTTTGCATTTTCTTTTGCCCATTCATTCATACCAGCAGAAGCATCAACATGTACTACTTCAATAGCTCCAGCATAAGATGCAGCCATAGTAGCACCACCTGTGTATGCAAATAAATTTAATACTTTTATATCTCTTTTAGCAGATTTTATCTTATTAATAATAAAATCCCAATTAGCTGCTTGTTCTGGAAACAAACCAGTATGTTTAAAACCAGTAGGACTAACTTTAAAAATTAAATCTTTATAATTTATAGTCCAAAACTCTGGAAATTTTTTTATATTTTCCCAGTATCCTCCACCTTTATCACTTCTATGATAAATAGCATGATAATCATTCCAAACACTTGTATTTTTATGAGTCCAAAGTGCCCAAGGATCTGGTCTTCTAAGTATTATATTTTTCCATCGTTCTAATTTTTCACCATTACCAGCATCTATACATTCATAATCTTTCCAATCATTACTTACAAGCATAAAAATACCCCTTTCTTATTTATAATTATATCAATTAAAATTCTGTAATTCAATCTGTGATTTTAGAAAAAAATTATGTATAATTTTAACAGTGAGGTAATAAATGAAAAGATTAAATATTTTTGTAGATGAAACAGGTGAATTTGGATTTGATAAAAATTCATCTAAATTATATGGTATATCTTTCACATTTCATGAACAAAAAGATAATATTAAATTAGAAATAAATAATCTAAATGAAAGACTTGAAAGAATTGGTTACAGCAATATGATACATATGGCTGATTTAATTATGTCTCGTGGTGATTATTCACATTTTGATATAAAAAAAAGAAAAAGTATTTTTAACTCAATTTATAAATTTTCAAAAACAATTCCTGTAAAATATCACACCATCATTATAGATAAGAAATATACTGATAATTCAAAAATATTAAGACAAAAAATTTTAAATGAAATTAATAAATTAATAAAAGAACATGAAGAATACTTTAATAAATTTGATAAAGTTGTAATGTATTATGATAATGGTCAAGAAACATTAGGTTCTATACTTGATTCTTCATTTAATACACTTAATAATTTTGAACACAAAGTAGATTTTAATCATAAAGAAAAAAGATTATTTCAAGTTTCAGATATGCTTACATACATTGATAAGTATGATTATAAATATAAAAATAAAATGTCTTTTTCTAAAAGTGAAAAATATTTTTTTACTGATGATGAAATAAGAAAAATATTAAAAGAATTAAGTAAAAAAGATTTTAACCCATTAAAAAAGTAACCATAAATAGGTTACTTTTTTAAGCAGCGCCTTGCGCTAACACGGGTTTGGTCCTTTAGACTATATAGTTTACTAAGACCAAGAGTAGATATATATTATCTACAATAATATTATATCTTTTTTACACAAAAATTATACCAAAGTTATTAACTAATGTAAATAATTTCTAGTAATGATTGTATTTTACACTATTAATTCATAAATTTCAAGTACATTTTTATTACACTAATTATTTTTTACTAAAAAGTATAAAAAAATTATTAATGTTTATAATATTATTGTGATATACTAGATAAAGGGGATTAGGTATATGAAAAAAAAGACTAAAAGAATAAATAAAAAACATATTAGTAAAATAAATTTAATATCAGCTATTATTATAGTATTTATTGTTATATGTATAACTGCCGCAGGCGGATTCTTTTTATACATTTATTTTAATGCCCCTGAATTTAATACTGATTTATTATATAAAAAAGAATCATCAAACATATATGATTCTAAAGGTAATTTAATTGCAACAATTGGAACTGAAAAAAGACAAATTGTTACCTATGAAGAATTACCACAAGTTTTAATAGATGCTATTATCGCAACAGAGGACTCTAGGTTCTTTGAACATAATGGTCTTGATTTACCTAGATTTATAAAAGCAAGTTATGGCTATTTTACTGGTGAAAATGCAGGTGGTGCTTCTACTTTAACTATGCAAGTTTCTAAAAACACATTTACTAGTACTGAAAGTGAAGGACTAGATGGAATTATTAGAAAATTTACTGATATATATTTATCTGTTTTTAAAATAGAAAAAGATTATTCAAAAAGAGATATTATTGAATTCTATGTAAATGCACCATATTTAGGTGGTGGTAATTATGGAGTTCAAATGGCTTCTAAAACATATTTTAATAAAGATGTGGGTGACTTAAATTTAATAGAATCTGCAATTATTGCAGGAATGTTTCAAGCACCTGGTGAATATGATCCATATGTAAATCCTGATAAAACTAATGAAAGAAAAAATGAAGTTATTGATTTAATGCTAAGACATGAATATATAACTGAAGAAGAAGCTAAAATTGCTAAAGAAATAGATGTAAGCGAAGTAGTTAAAAATACAAGTTCTACAGTTAATCCTTATCAAGGATTTATTGATACTGTTGTTCAAGAAGTTATTGATAGGACTGGTTATAATCCATATGAAGTATCAATGGATATATATTCTACGATGGTTAAAAGTAAACAAGATGTTATAAATAAATTTTATAAAACACATAAATTTAAAGATAAAAAAGTACAAGTTGGAATTGGTATGATAGATAATGATACAGGTGCTATTATTGCAGTTGGAGCAGGAAGAAATAAAACTGGAGCAATGTCTTTGAATTATGCAACTCAAATTAATAGACACCCTGGTAGTACTGCAAAGCCATTATTTGATTATGGGCCTGGTATTGAATATAAAAATTGGTCAACATATACACCATTTATAGATAAAGCTGTTAAATATACAAATGGTGGAACTATGAGAAATGTAGATGGTAGATATTTAGGTTTCTTAACACTTGAACAATGTTTAGTAAAATCAAGAAATACTTGTGCACTTCAAGCATTTAAATCACTTAGTAATTCTAAAATCAATAAATTTGTAACTTCTCTTGGAATTACCCCAGAATATTTAGGTAATAGTAATTATATAAATGAAGCACATTCTATAGGTGGTTTTAATGGTGTAAGTCCAGTACAACTAGCAGCTGCTTATTCTGCATTTGGTAATGGTGGATATTACACAGAACCTCATTCAATAACTAAAATAGTTTATAAAAATTCACCTGAAGAAGTAGTTGAAGACTTTAATTTTGATAAAAATAGAGTTATGAAAAATACAACTGCTTATATGATTGCATATATGTTAAAAAAAGTTACAAGTTCATCTGTTAAAGTTAAAGGAACAGACTTAGCAACTAAAACTGGTACAAGTAGTTATGACTCAGCTACACTAAAGAAATTAGGACTTTCTTCTTCAGTAATACAAGATGCATGGACTGTAACATTTAGTCCTGACTATAGTGTTGCTATATGGTATGGATATGATAAGTTAACTAAGAAAACATATAATACATCATCTCATGCATGGAATGAAAGAACTAAAATTCAAAAAGAAATTGTAAATAAAGTAATGGAAAAAAATTCCAAATTTAAAAGACCAAGTGGTATAGTAGCTGCAAGAGTTGTAGTAGGAACTAACCCACCACTACTTGCAAACTCTCATACTCCAAGTTCAAAAGTACAAACACATTTATTCTTAAAAGGTCATCAACCTACAAAAGTAGCTAGTTATACGGCACCTAAAAAGGAAACTACTACTAATAATAATACAACTTCAAATAATTCAAATACAACTACTCAAATTCCAAGTGTAATTAGTCCAGAATAAGAAAGTAATTAAATTTACTTTTTTATTTTGTATAAATATTTCATTAACTAAAAATTTGTTATATAATCTTTTTATGAAGAAAAAAGCAACTATTTTATTAACAATTATTTTTACATTAATTAGTATATTTTGTATATATAAAATTTTTAATTGGCATAAAGATAATTTACATATTAAAAAGCTTACTGATAATATTATAAATGAAACGATTACGAATAATATTAACAATAACGAAAATGATAGTAATACTGATAATCAAGAAACAAAAGAAAAATTTAAAATTGATTTTGATAAATTGAAAAAGGAAAATAATGATACTAAAGGATGGATACAAGTAAATAATACTAATATTAATTATCCAGTTGTTCAATATAAAAATAATGATTATTATTTAACTCATTCATTTGATAAAAAATATACTGATGCAGGATGGATATTTTTAGATTATAGAAATAATATAAATGACTTTGATAAGAATACTATTATTTATGGACATGCAAGACTTGATAAAACTATGTTTGGTAGTCTTAAAAATGTATTAAAGAAAGATTGGTATACAAATAAAGATAATCAAATTATTAAACTTTATTCATTAAATGAGTACACGGAGTGGCAAGTATTTAGTGTATATCATATTGAAACAGAAGATTATTATATTACAACTGAATTTACAAATGCTGAGTTTAAAGAATTTATTAAAACCTTAAAAAATAGATCGATTTATAATTTTAATGTTGATGTTAATGAAAATGATAAAATCTTAACTTTATCAACTTGTCACTTAAAAAATGAAAAAATAGTTTTACATGCAAAACTTATAAAAAAAGAAGTTATAGATTAGCTATTTACAAAATCTATAACTTTTCCCTCAAATATTTTATTAATATTATCACTTTCAACTAGTTCTTCTGGTCTAAATAAGATTTTATTTTTATCTAATATATTTACATTATCACTAGATAATACCTCATATACAAATTCACTACAATAATATTTATTTCTATGAAGTTTTATTTTAAAATAAGCAAGTAATAATCCAGCTATATTATATCCTTTATTAGTATCTTTAATTTCTTTTACTTTATTTCTTATTTCTTCATATTGATAAGGTGTAACTTCTAATTCATATACTGCTAGTATTGCCTTCTTCTTTTTAAATAAACCTTTATTTAAATCTTCCTCTTTAAATATTCCATAAAATGGAAAATGTGTGTATTTTCTTCCAAATGAATACATTTCATTACAATTTTTATCAAAAGCAATTGATGCATGAGAATATTTATCATGTGTTAAAACATGTATTGCTCTTGCAATACTTGAATAAGTTTGTGATAAAACAATATAAATTTTTTTATTTTGATTTTCCATCTTTACTCCTAAAAATATCATTAAAATTATCAGGTATTCCAATATCAATATTTATATTTTCTCTTGTTATTGGATGTATAAAATTAATTTTATTTGCTACTAATAACATATTTCTATAACCATCTTTTATTCCATATTTTTTATCTCCAACTATTGGAGTATTATTATCTTTCATATGTACTCTAATCTGATTTTTTCTTCCTGTTTCAATGTTAATATCAAGCATAGTAAAATTATTATTACTCTTTAATTTAGTATAATTTGTAATTGCAAGTTTTCCACTTTTATCATTAGTACTATAAGTATATAATGTTTTAGTTTCTTTTAAGTAGGATTTAATTTGTCCTTTGTCTTTAGTATTTCCATGTACAACCGCAATATAATTTCTTTTAACACTATCCCAATTAATTTGTAAATTATTTTTTACTTTTTCGCTTTTAGCAAATACTATTATACCACAAGTATCCTTATCTAATCTATGCACAATAAAAACTTTTTGATTTTTCTTATGTAAATAATCATATACTTTAGAATATAAACTACTATCATATTTATCACTATTAATAGTTGGAAGATTACTTTTTTTATAAACTACTATTAAATGTTTATCTTCATATAATATATTTAATTTTTCATTCTTTTTCATTAGTCACTTCCTAAACTATTTTTTATTTTTTTCATCAAAATACTTTTTTATATTTTTATTAGTAGTATCCTCTATTCTACTTTTCTTATCTTTATAAATAATTAACATTATAATTAATGATACATCATATAAAATAGGCATACCAAATACTAAATTAATTATTGTATATATAACAACAATATATTTTAGATACTCTTCTCTATTTAATCCATATTTTAATATATCTTTATAAAATAAATATTTAACAATAAAATATGCTATTAAAATATATACAATAAAAAATCTATTTAAATCACTAAAATTTGGTAATCCTAGTATATTCATATATTTAAATATTAAAACTAATATAAAATATGAAATAATAAATTTAAATAAATATAATTTTTTATTTTCCATTTAATTCACCATTATAAGTATAACATTAATGTAAGAAAAATCCTAATGCAATAATTATAATACCAAAGATTAATCCACAAATTAATTCTTTATCTTTAATATGTTCTTTTACTTCACATAAAAGTTCAAATAATGATATATAAATAAGCATACCAAGTGATATAGACATAAGAATTCCTATTAATAAGTTACTAAATTCTATATTAAATATATTTAATATTAATACACCAATTATACTTGATATTGAAAGTAGTGAAAGTAATATAATTTTTTCTTTTTTATCATGTACAAGAGAAGATATTTGTATACCCATTGGAATATTATGAAAAGATACAGCAATCATCATAAAAATACCAAGTCTTATATCAGTAATTGCTGTTGAATATATTGCAGTTCCTTCAATTATGTTATGTAAAAATAATGCAATTGCTGAAATTAAACCAATATGTTCCATATGACTTTTCTTTTTAGAGTGAGAATGATTAGGTAAAAATAAGTCTAATAATTTTAATAAAACTATTCCACCTAAAATACATAATATCATTATTAATTTATTATCAAATAATTCTAAACATTCAGGTAATAGATCAAATAATACAAGACCAATTATTATTGAAAATGAAAAACCAACTGAAAAAACAATTAATTTTTTTTCATTATTAATAAATTTAGTTATAAAATATCCTATAAAAAATGATAATCCTGAAAATAATGTTATTAATAATTCTTGATAATTCATTTTTTCACCCCAAATTTCAAGATAAATTATAACACTTTTATAAAATATTGCAAATATTATAAAAAAAGATACTAATTAAGTATCAATTTATTAAATTATTTAATATTCCATATGAGAATATCATCATAATTGCACTAGCAAGTAATATACCAAGAACTACTGATAGAAAAGATTTTTTTCTACTCATATTTAAAAGTCCTGCAACTAAACAACCTGTCCATGCTCCAGTTCCAGGAAGTGGAACTCCTACTAATAATACAAGTCCTATATAACCATATTTTTCAATTTTTGATTTATTTTTATTTGCCTTTTTATGTAAAAATCTTGCAATTTTTCTAAATGATTTAATTTTACAATTACTCATCCATTCTAATATTTTAGCAATAAATAATAAAATAAATGGAACTGGTATAATATTACCAATAAAAGATACAATAAATGTTACAAGGGGTCTTAATCCAAGAAGAGCTCCTGCTACCATTCCACCTCTTAATTCTAATATTGGAGATGCTGAAATAATAAATACTATTAATTCTCTTCCATACTTTAAAGATGTAAGTCCACTAAATAAATCTATTATAAAATTAACTAAATTTTGCATTTCATCACCTATTAATTATATTCCTCAATACATAATTTTATCATTTATTATTCAAAATTAATAGTATTATTTTAGAAAGTTTACTATAATTATTAATGAGGGAAAAATATGAATAAGAAAATTGGTATATTTGATTCAGGTATTGGTGGAACAACTACATTAAAAGAAATAGTAAAACTTTTACCTCATGAAGATTTTATTTATTATAAGGATTCTAAAAATAATCCATATGGTGAAAAAACAGATGAAGAACTTTATAATATTGTTAGTAATATTGTTGAATATTTAATTAAAAAAGATGTTAAATTAATTGTTATTGCTTGTAATACTGCTACTACTAAATGTATTACTAAATTAAGAGAAAATTATAAAGATATGATATTTGTTGGAACTGAACCAGCTATTAAAGTTGCTTGTGATAATAATTTTAAAAACACTTTAGTAATGGCAACTCCTGCTACTATTGCATCAGAAAGAACACATGAGCTTATATTAAATAATAAAAAAGAATTTGAAAATATTACACTTTTATCTTGTGATGGACTTGCTAATGCAATTGAAACAAATAATCAAAATAAAATTGATACTTTACTTCATAAATATTTAGATAAATATAAAAATGATAATATTAATGCAGTAGTTTTAGGTTGCACACATTATCCACTTATTAAAGATAAAATTAAAACTTACTTTAAAACCGCTAAACTAATAGATGGAAATATTGGAGTTGCAAAACAAGTAAAATATCAACTTGAAACTCATAATTTATTAAATTCAAATAACATAAAAGGAAGTATTCAATTTATAGAATAATCCTTTTTTTATTAAATTAAATTTTAATAAAAATTTGCCATTCTCACTTGATATATATATGAGATAATGAATAATAGGAAGGAGTGAGATGTAGTGGTAGCCGCATTTAAAAAATTTATAAGCAATTATTTTAATTTTAAAGGTCGTTCTACAAGAAAAGACTTTTGGTTTACAATTTTAGATATTTTTATCATAACAATAATTATTGG
Source organism: uncultured Bacilli bacterium (assembly GCA_947628895.1). Classification (GTDB taxonomy): domain Bacteria; phylum Bacillota_I; class Bacilli_A; order RF39; family UBA660; genus CAG-1000. The sequence goes on along the minus strand of CANRBS010000010.1, from coordinate 547 downwards.
TTTTATAGTTGGTCCATTACAACTAGAAGATAAAATTGTTAATTTAATTTTAGAGTTGTATGGATTAATATTAATAATTCCAATGCTTTCACTTGAAATAAGAAGACTACATGATATTAACAAATCAGGATGGTGGATTTTATTATCTTTAATTCCTGGAATTGGTAGTATAATTTTAATAGTATTTTATTGTACACCAAGTATTAATGAAAATAATAAATATGGTGCTATTGAATAATGTTAAAATAAAAGGGCTTAATTTTTAAGTCCTTTTACTCCTTTAACACCTTTACTTCCATTAAATCCTTCAAGAATGTTACTTTCAAAACTTCTTGTTTTTTTATTTCTATTTTTATAATCTTTAATAGCTATTTGTATCATTTCTTCAAAAAGAACCTTTAGTTTTAAAATTTGGTAAACATTAAAATGCAATTGAAACAGAATCAAAATAAAATTGACATTCTCACTTGATATATATATATGGTGTTTCCCCAAAAAGGTAAACTCCATATATATTTTTCATACTACTTAGAATTATATATATATA
>CANRBS010000009.1 GCA_947628895.1 uncultured Bacilli bacterium | reverse complement strand
ATAACTTTGTCTAGTCATTGCCATATTTATCACTTACTCCTTACTATACCTATATTTATTATTATACCATTTTTCCATTAAAAAAGTAAGGTTTGTAAGCTTATTTTTGGTATAGTAAGCAACCTTACATTTACATTATAATATATTTTTTTCAAAATAAAAAGACTATTAACGAAATTTCTTTTGTCAACAGTCTGAAGTGGATATATAAATCCACTTCAAAATTAAATTCAAATATTAATTATATTGTAAGATAAACTGTTATAATTATTGAGACTATTGATATTATAATAGCTATAATATTCTTAATCACTGTTTTTTTATATGATTCACTACATTTTTGATTCTTTAATCCTGCAATATTAACTATACAATAACCAATAATAATAGCATATATCCAAAATGCAATATAATATCGACTTAAAAAATATAAAATTATAGAAATAATTGGAACAATTATACTCATAATAAGAACAATATTACTTGCAGTTTCATTTCTTTTAGAATAATTATTATCACTAACATTATTAATTGATTGACCATTAATATTTGTAATACCAAAATTATTAGTCCCAAATACAACAACATCTGCTGTAGTATCTGTATTTATTGTAATACTTACTGCATTATTTTTATTAATTGAAATTTGATGAACACCACCACTAACTTCAAATTCTAAAGTTTGTCCATTTTTAATTTTACCAACTAATTTATTATCAATATAAATAGAAAAACTCACTAAACTACCAATAAAATTCTTTTTTCTATTTAGAATCAATTTATAATTTTTTGAAATATTAGTATCTACTTGTTGATTATCATTAAAAACTTTTTCTCCACAATTACTACTATTCATAATTTCACTCCTCGTATAATTATTATGAGGCAATATACTATATCAAATAACATATAAATTTATAATTCAATCTTCTTAGCTTTTTTCTTACTTATATAATATCCACATACACCAAATACACCTAATCCAAAAATACTTACTAATGGTATTGCTACTCCAGTCTTAGGATTTTCTATTGGTGTTTCTTCTTTTGGTGGTTCTGGTTCAACAGGCTCAGGTTCAATTGGTAATTCCTCATTATATTTTAATGTTAAAGTTACATCCATTAATTTTTCCTCTTTAATAGAATCTGGTAGCAAAATTTTATAATTATATTTTAAAGTATCAACTTTTTCACTTAAAGTAAATATTCCATTTACATTATCATAAGTTATTTTATCTGTATTTTCAAATACTACTCTACTTGGATCTAACTTATCATCTAATTCTTTTAAATTTATAACATATTTATCATTTTGTTCTGTTGGCACTGTTTCAAATTTTTGCTGAGTATAAAGAAATTTAAGAGAATCATTAATAGGTAAATTATTTAAAATTTGTATATTTAAAGATAATAAGTTATTTTCATGTAAATACAAAGTTGTCAATTGGGTATTATTTGTTAAATCTATTTCATTTATCTGATTAGCAGTTAAATTTAAATATGTTAATTTAGTATTGTTACTTAAGTCTATTGTACTTAGCTTATTATAATTTATATCCAAGTCTTTCAATTGTGGTAGCATACTTACATCTATTGTGCTTAGATTATTAAATGATAAATCCAAACTTGTCAATTGAATATTATTTTTTACATCTATTGTACTTAGGTTATTAAATGATAAATCCAATTCTGTCAATTGTGGTAGCATACTTACATCTATTGTATTTAATTTATTATAATCTAAATTTAAAATTGTCAATTTTGGCAATTTTTCTATTCCTTTTATAGAATTTATCTTTTCTGAATCTTCCTTATGAAATCCATCACAAGTTAAAGTTGTTATCTTTTGCAATTCTTCATCAGTTAAGTTATGATTATAATCTAATTTTGTTTTTTGTGAACTATTATAAGCATCAATAACACACTTATAAAAATTATAATCATCAAATGCAGTATTAGCAGGTACTTCTGCCTTTACAAATATTGGTATTGTTAATAATATTGTTGTTAATATTAAAGATATTTTCTTTTTCATTTATTATTCCTCCTACTATTTTTATCATTTTAATTATAATTCTGTGATTATTCATATATCAAGTAAAACTTGTAAACTTTACATAGAATTTTCTTTTAAATTAATATATAATAAAAGTATGAAAAAATTAAAAACAAGTAATTTAGAAGTTAAAAAATCAAAATTTATTGGTATATTATATGAAGTTAATAATATAAATGAAGTTGAAAATATTATTAATGAGCTTAAAAAAGAGCATAAAAAAGCAAAACATATAGTTTATGCATATAAAATATCTAATACAGAAAAAAGTTATTCTGATAAAGAACCTAGTGGTACTACTAGAGGGCTTTTAGATATTATTAATAAAAAGAATTTAGATAATACTTTAATTGTTGTAATTAGATATTTTGGTGGTATTTTACTTGGAAGTGGCCCCTTAACTCGTACTTATACAAAAGTATCATCTTTATTATTTATAGAATAATCTTCCTAAAATTTCTATTGTTTTTTTAATACCTTCATTCATAAATTCTTCAATAGTAGAACCAATTTTACTTCCAGTATTAGTTACAATATTTGAGTAATCTATATACTCATCTTCTACATAATCTTTAATTGATACATCTTTTCCAAGACTAACATCACTCTCAAACTTTTTAATTGCTTCACTCGTAAGTTCTTTTTTTGCATAGGTTCTATATTCATAATAACCTGCTTCTTTAGATACATACATTATTAAAAATAAAGCAAATAAAACTAATAATATTTTTAGTAATACACTTGTATTATTTTTTTCATTTTCCATTATAAATTTTCCTCTTTTATATATTCACTTAAAATACTAGCAAGTACTTCTAATGTATTATTAATTTCTTCAATAGTATTATCAACTCCCCCTAGTTCAATAAGCATTGCCCTACTACTTAAATCTTGATTAAATATAACATCATTTCTATTCATTATTCCTCTACTTAGTCCATTATATTTTTTATTAATCATTTCATTTAGTTTTTCAACTACGATTTTATTTTCTTTATAATTTTTATGTTTAGTAGTTAAAACAAACATAATTTTTGCATATTTTTTATTATTTTTTTCATATAAAGTATATTTATGTTTTACTGAATCTCTATGTAAATCAATAAATATTTTAAAATCATTATTTTTAATAGCTTCTTTCATATAACTTCTAGATGCATCATAACATCCTTTATAATCTAAATTATGTTTTTTTAAGTAATCATTAATACTTTTAGTTTCAACGAAAGCATTAACACCTAAATCATTTAAATAATCTTTTAAAATATATGATGCTAGTTTTACATCTGGTGTAATTGAATAATCACTTACAAATGGAAGAGAATATTTTTCAGTATCATGGGTATTATAAATATATACTTTATAATCTTTTATTTCATTATTAGATACAGTAGTATCTTTCTCTTCTTTATTTTCTTTATTAGTTTCTACTTCTTTATTAGTATCTATTACTTTATGAGCAGTACTTATTTTAATATCATTTAGTGTTACTATTTTATTTAATTGATTATAAAATATCGTATCTTTAAAACTATTATTTGTAATAGTACTATATTTTTTATCTATTTCATTTACAACATAAGTATTTAAACTAGAATTAATAAATAAACTAATATAAATATAAACTATTAATAATATAAATAGACTACTAATTATTACTTTTATTTTTTTATTTGAAAATCTAAATTTATTAATAATTATCATCTCCTTATACTAACTATATAACTTATTACATTAAAAAAATGTCGAAAAACGGTTAAGTTATTGATTTTTTATAATTTATTTGTTATTATTAAATAAGTTTTAAGGGAGGTGGAATCATGCCTAATATTAAAAGTGCTAAAAAAAGAGTATTAATTACTAAAAAAGAAACAGTACTTAATAATGATGTAAAAGCTAGTATGAAGACTGCTATTAAAAAGGTTGAAAAAGCAGCTACTAAAGAAGAAGCTACTAAATTACTTGATGAAGCTATTAAAAAAATAGATAATGCTGCATCTAAAGGAGTAATTAAAGCAAATACAAGAGATAGATATAAGACAAGATTAAATAAATTAGTAAGTTTAAAATAAGTAGTTTAACTACTTTTTTATTTGTATTAATGTAAAATTTAGCTTAAAATATATAAAAAATATAACAATATGTTATAATTTAATTGGTGAATTATATGAGATTAACAAATATTCTATTAAAAATTGTATTTTTTCTTATAGTATTAATTATTAGTTATATATTTATAGTTAAATTTGATGAAATTAAATATCATGCTGAAAAATTAATTAATGATTATAAAATAGATAAAATAATTGTTCCTGATTATAAAATATATAATAAAGATTATAATTTTAAAACTGTTCATGAAACAAATAATTTTGTACCAATGAATATGGATGATTTAAAAAATATTTATTATACTGTTTTAAATAATGGTTGGGATAGTTTTACATTTTATTGTCCTAAAGATTATAAAGAATGTACTGATGCTGTTAAAACACTTGCTGATGGAAAATATATTGAACTTATTAATAATTATGTAAGTCCATTTAATTCTTATATTAAATATAATACTTATATTATTGGAGAAGATAAAATAAATTTAACAGTAGAAAAATTATATACAAAAGATGAAATAGATAAATTAGAAAGTTTTATGGATAAATTTATTAATGATAATAATATTAATAAAGAAAATCCAACTATTGACGATATTAAAATTATACATGATTATTTAGTTAAAAATATAACTTATGATAAAGATTATAAAAATGGTGATAAAACTGTTTCTAATAAAGCAACTACCGCTATATTTAATGGGGTTGCTATATGTAGTGGGTATACTGATGCGATTGCAATGTTTTTAGATAAATTAAATATACCAAACTTTAAAGTTACAACAGAAGATCATGTATGGAATTTAGTATATTTTGATAATAAATGGAATCATATTGATGTAACTTGGGATGATGATGAAGTAAATAAAGATAATAATTATAATTTCTTTATGATAGATACAGATAAACTATTTGAAATAGATAAATTAAAACATAATTTTGAAATAAATGATTATTTAGAATTAAATTAAAAATATCTTAACAGCTAAGATATTTTTTTATTTCATCAATTGTTTTATTAAAATCTTTATAATTTACATTAAACCATTTTATATCTTTCATTTGATTATTAAACCAAGTATATTGTCTTTTAGCATATCTTCTTGTATTTCTTTTAATAAGTTCTTTTGCCTCTTCTAAACTAATTTCATTTTTAAAATATTTTTCTAGTTCTCTATAACCAATTATATTAGAAAAATTTTTATAATGTTTTTGATATAAATTTTCTGCTTCTTCTAATAGTCCATCATTAAACATTTCTTCTACTCTATCATTTATTTTGTTATATAACTCTTCCCTAATAGTATGCAAACCAATTAATACAAAATCATATAATTTATTATCTATTTCATTAGTTTTTTCTATTGTTTTACCAGTCTTTTTATAATATGTAATATATCGCTCTAATCTTTTTCTATTATTTATATGTATGTTATTATTTTTATCAATTTCATCTGCTATAGACTTTAATTCTTCATTAGAATACTTTGAATAATCATATTTAGTATTATCTGTTTCTTCTAAATTATAGTTATATAAAAGAGCTTTTATATATAGTCCACTACCACCAACTATTATTATATTTTTATTTTCACTTATAAATTTATCTAATAATTTTCTTCCATCTTTTTGATAATCATATAAAGTATAATCATCATTTAAAGATACTATGTCTAGTAAATAGTGTTCTATTCCGTCTTTTTCATTTTCTTTTATTTTAGCTGTTGCAATTAAGGGCTCAGTGTATACTTGTGTTGAATCAGCATTTATAATGACTGCATTATATTCTTTAGCAAGACTAATTGATAAAGTAGTTTTTCCACTTGCAGTAGGACCTACTATTACAATTATTTTACTCATAATCACTCTCTTCATTTTTAAGTTCTAAAGTATACTCTTTAATTGGAACAATTTCACCACACTCATTTAAAGTTAAACCATTACAAGCTAAATATTCAAAAAATTCACTCATACTTTGTTTAGTTTGTTCTAAAATATTTCTTTCAAATTCTAAATAACTCATTTTAATTCACCCTCTTAAATAATTTTTCTAATTCATATTTTGGATATTTTATAATAGTAGGTCTTCCATGAGGACAAGTATATGGAAATTCACATTTAAATAATCTATTTAATAACTCTTCTTCTTCAAGAGGACCTATATTTGTATTTGCTTTAACACTCATTTTGCATGCAAGTCTAATTGCTGCTTTTTCATTAAATTTAATTCTATCAAATTTATTTTTAAATTCACCCATAAGTTCAAATATTCTTCTAGTACTCTCTTCTTCATATCCTTCTTTTAACCAAGAAGGGTGTGCTGTAACTCTAAATGTATTATCACCAAATTCATCTACTTCAAATCCTAATTTTCTAATTTCTTCTATATTATCTTTAATATTCATATATTCATTTTTAGGATATTCTAATTGTATTGGAAATAACATATCAGTTGTATATACTTTATCTTTTTTTAATTCTTGCATATACTTTTCATAATTAATTCTTTCATTTGCTGCATGTATATCTATCATATACATAATATCTTCATCTTGAGCTATTAAATATGTTCCAAGAGCAAGACCTACTGGTTTTATAAATACGGCTTCTTTTTTAACTTCAGATTCATTATATACTACTTCTTCATCATTATCATCTAAATTTAATCTTAAACTTTCATATTTCTTTTCTTCAATATTATCATCTTCTTCATAAACATTACTAAATTTATCATTTAGAGTATATTCATTATAATCATTAACTATATTTACCTCTTGACTAGGAATTTTATAACTAGTTTCAACATAACCTTTAAATGTATTATTACTTTGATTTAATGCACCTTTAATAGTATTAAATAATAAATCAGTAAGACTTTCTAATTTAGAAAATTTAATATCTTGTTTAGTTGGATGAATATTAACATCTATTATAGTAGGATCTGTTTCAATAGAAATTACTACTATTGGAAATTTATTTTCAGCAAGAACTGTATGATATGCATCTTTAATAGTTTTATTAACTGTTGCATTTGTTACAACTCTTCCATTTACAAGTGTAATCATATTATTTCTATTAGATTTTTGAATATTTAAATTACTTATATAACCACTAATTACATAATCATAATTTTCAGAATTTATTTTAATCATATTTTTAGTTGTATTAAGTCCAAATATTTCATGTATAACTTTATATAAGTCTCCACTACCACTTGTTTTTAATACTACTTTATCATCATTAATTAATGTAAAAGAGATATCTGGATGAGAAAGTGCAATTTTTTCTATAACCGCAGTTGTATTAGATAGCTCTGTATTTAAACTTTTTAAAAATTTAAGTCTTGCTGGAGTATTATAAAATAATTCTTTTACTTCAATAATAGTACCCTTTCTCATACTACCTACTTTTTCACTAATTATTTTACCAGCTTTAATATTAATAACCGTAGACTCACTTCCATCATAAGTATCAAGTGTTGTATTTGACACTGCAGATATTGCTGCTAGGGCTTCACCTCTAAAACCTAATGTATTTATAAAATATAAATCATTTTCATTTTTAATTTTACTAGTTGCATGTCTATAAAAACATATTCTAGCATCTTCCCTACTCATACCAATACCATCATCAATTACTTTAATTAATTTAGTACCACTTTCAATTAATTCAATTTTAATATTCTTGCTTCCAGCATCTATACTATTTTCAACAAGTTCTTTAACAACATTAGCTATTCTTTCTACTACTTCTCCTGCTGCTATTTTATTTATCAAGTTATCATTCATTACATTAATTTTACCCATACTATATCATACTCTTTCTTTTTGTTACTAATTTTAAATCTAAAATATGTATTTTTATATTACCTACTTTAGTTATTCTAATAAATCCAAGACCATTTATAATAATATCAGTGGGCTCTGTTATTTCATAACTAACACTTGGTAATATTCTTAATTTATCATTTTTTGATTTTATTTTTTCATATCTTAGTTTATCACTCATATAAAAGCTAAAACTATTTGATTTATCAGCTATATTTTCAATTCTTAAAATATCATTTATTACAATTGAATAACCATTTCTTACTTGAAATGTTTTTACTTTTATTTCTTTTTTAGGATATAATTTAACTACTTTTTTATAATCTATAAAATTATATATAGCGGATTTATCAATAAATCCAGGTGTATCTACTATAGTTAATTTATTATCAAGTTTAATTGTAATATAAGATGCTGTTGTATTTGGTATTGAACTAGTAGTAATAACTGGACTCATTGAATTACTAGTAAGTATATGATTTATAAATGTACTTTTACCACTATTAGTAAATCCAACTATATATAGTCTTCTTACATTATCTTTTCTTATTTTATTTAAAAACTCATCTATATTATAATTTTTAACAGAACTAATACACATAACATTATCTGTATCAAATATATTATTTCTTACATATTCTATTATTTTCTTTTCTTTTAAACTTTTAGGTAATATATCTTTTTTAGTAATTAAAATATATTTTCTACTTCTAAATTTATTTATATATTTTCTTAAATTCTCATTTAAATTTAATGCATCTATTAGAAAAGCAACACGGGAATATTCATCACTATTTATATTTCTAATTATTCCATCAGTATCTATTTTTTTATCAAGTACACTATATTCACCATAATGTTTAATTTTAAAACATCTTTCACAATAAAGTGATTTATCATAAACATTACTCCTTACAAATCCTTCTTTATTTACATTATCAGTTTGAAGAACACTTCCACACCCAACACACTTTTTATTATTCATAATATTTTCCTCTTAAAAATAAATCTTTTTTCTCTAAACTATTATATATAAATTTTTCAAATAATCTATTTATAAATGTAATTGTATAATCACTATCTGTAAGAGGATTTACTAATATACTAGTTATATCTAATTTATTCGCACCATAAATATCAGTAAGTAATTGATCTCCTACTGCTGCTAGTTCTGTAGACTTATATTTAAACTTTTCCATTATTCTTAAATATTTATTTTTCTTTGGTTTAAGTGAAAAAGCACAAGCATCAACATTTAAATATGTTTTAAATGGTTCTATTCTATATTTAGGACTATTAGACATAATAATTATTTTAAATCCTTTATCTTTAAGTTCATCAAATAATTTTTTAAGTCTTTTAGTTGGTAATTTAACATGTGGTGGAGTTAATGTATTATCTAAATCAAATAAAATACACCTAATACCTTTTTTATATAATTTATCATAGTTAATATAATATATACTTTTTTTATAAATATCTGGCATATAATTTTCTATCATGTATTCCACCTTCTTTATATATAAATTATATCAATTTTTTAAACTAAAAAAAAGAGTTAGCGACTATTTAATAAATAATTTAATTATTTATAATTTCTACTACTCTATTAATTATATAATTCTTAGTATCTTCAAAACTCATATTTAATGATACAGATATTTCATTATATAAATATTTTTCAGCTTGTTTAAAATAAATATTATCTTTTTCACTTAATTTTTTATTATTTTTAAGTCTATTATCATTTCTTAAATAAGTGGTTTTAATAATTTTAATTAAATCTTCACAAGTACCATTATATAATAAATCTTTATATGTTCTTTCTAAGAGTTTATCATTTATATTTGTAAGTGGTTCTATTTCTGGTATTTTATTAATTAAATTATTCGCGGTTTCTTTACTCATAATATCTCTTATATAACCCATTTTATTATTAGTAGGAGTATCTATTATTAATGATTCATCATCTATTGGAGATAAAATATAATAATCAGTTCCATTTAATTTATTATTTTTAATTTCTTTTATTTTACATACGGATTTTTTATATACAATAAAGTCTCCTACATTATATAATTTATTCATTTGTGACCTCCTTTCCTTTAAATCCAGATTTAAGTAATATTATTGCTAGAATGAATGATAATATATCTGAAATTATTGCTGAATATAACATAGTTACAACACTTTTTGATAGATATGCAAGTATTATAATAGATGGTACAAAGAATATTACATCTCTTGATATTGCAAGTAGAGTTGACTTAAAACTTAATCCCATTGATTGTAATATTATTGAAATAGATTTAATTTGACAAGTAAAGATAATACCACCTAAGAATATTTTTATACAATATCTTGCATATTCCATATATTCAAAACTATTATTTTTACCAAATATATTGATAATGAAATCTGGGAATAATTCAAATATTAAAAATGCTATTAAACCAATTATTAAATTAGTTATTAAAATATATTTAATAGTTTCTTTTACTCTCTTATAATTTTTAGCTCCCATATTATATCCAATAATACTCATACCTCCAAGAGATACACCAATTACAATTGATATAACTATTCCAAATACTTTCATAACTATTCCAATTACTGCAAGTGGGGTAATCACACCATATGGTGTTTGCAAGGATGACATAGTAGTATATCCATATTTATTAACTAAATTATTAGCAACAGTCATTATAATTACTATAGCAATTTGAGTAATGAATGATGAAAGACCTAATAATAATGATTTTTTACATATATTTTTATCTAGTTTAATTGATTCTTTTGTTATTTTAAATGAAATAGATTTTCTAAAATATAAAATGCTTAATATGAATGTTAAAAATTGACCAATTATTGTTGCTATGGCTGCTCCTTTAACACTTAATTTAAATACAAATATAAATATAGGATCTAATATAATATTGCAAATAGCACCACTAATAGTACACAACATTGCATATTTTGGACTTCCATCACTTCTAATACTAGCATTTAATCCTTGACCTATAATATAAAAAGGAAGTCCATAACATATAATTCTAAAATAATCTTTAGCATAATTGTAACATTCTATTTCATTTGTATTTGCTCCAAATAAAGATAATATTTGACTTTGAAACATAAGTCCAATAATAGTTAATATTAAAGATATAATTACTAATAAACTTAAACAATTTCCAATAGATTTATTAGCATCACTTTTCTTTCTAGCACCTAAAGATAAATTAAATAAAGTACAAGCTCCATCTCCAATTAAAAGTGAAACCGCAAGTGATATTACAGTAAATGGATATACAATATTAGTAGCAGCATTACCATATTCACCTGCAGTGGACCATCCTATAAATATTTGATCTACTATATTATATAAAGCAGATACTATCATACTAATAACACAAGGTATAGCAAATATTTTAATTAATTTTGATATTTTTTCATTTTCTAAATCAAGTTTTTTCATTATTTTCTCCTTTTTTAAACATAAAAAATGTAAGTCCTTATACAATTGGACTTACGCGAATGCTACACATTGTTATAATTTGACTTATGCTCTTTAAGCAATATAAATTATACCACTTTTTAAATTTTAATGTAAGTAAAATTTTTTCAAATTTTAATATTTTCTATGATTATCATTAAGTCTTTTTTGATATGAATTTATTTCCATATTATACTTTTTAAAATTAATATAATTCTTGATTGTTTTAATATCAATTATGCCAGATGTTATTGGTAAAATTAATACACATACAAGTATTTTTAATAAATCTTGTGATTGTAACTCTAATACATTTTGGTTTTCAATTACATAATCAATAAATTCATATATATTATACCCATTAACCGCTGTGAATCCTAATGAAAAAGGTATTTGCCAAAATAAATTATTTCTAACTTTTTTCTTTTCATATTTCATATTATTAATGTAACCAGTTTCTAAACTATTTAAAGCAATATTAGATAATCTAAATATTTCATTAGAATCATCTTTAAGTTTATTTAATAATTCTAATTTTTTTTGATAAGGTAAACTTGAAGTACATGTTTTATTTACATCACTAGATTTCATTCCTTTATTTCTTTTTATTTCTTTTTTTAATTCCACAAAGAATTCATCTAAACTCATCATCTTTTATTCCTTCTCTCTAAAATAAATTCAAAGACTAAAAGATTATATCAACTAAATATATTAATGTCAATCAAAAAAAGACTAATAAAGTCTTTCTTCTATGCTTAGTATATGATAATGTCTTAAGTGTTAGTATTTGAAAATGTCTCAAAACTGATATAAAAAAAGATTAAAATAAATTTTAATCGCCAATCACTATGTGATTGGTAATTTTTGAATTATAATATATTTATGAGTATAATAAATATATTTAAAACACAAAAAGAATTATTTGATATTTATCCTAAAGAAACTTATTGGTTTTTAAAAGATATTTTTTCTGATTATTGGGATGATTTTCTTTTATTTGCTAAAAGAAAAAATCTTATTATTAGAGATGTCGTTATTAGAGATGTTAAAAGAATGATTTCTTGTCAATCACCTTCTCTTGGCTTTTCTTTATATAAATGTCCTACTTGTGGTAATGAAAAAATTGTACCTCATACTTGTAAAAGCAGATTTTGTAATTCTTGTGGCATTAAATATGCAAAGCAAAGAGCTCTTTCTATTGAATCAAAACTTATATCTGCTACTCATAGACATCTTGTTTTTACTATTTCTGATGCTTTATGGCCTTTATTTCTTGAAGATAGATCTAGACTAAATTTAATGTTCGAAGCTGTAAGTAAAACTTTACTTTCTTGGTATAAGGAAAAATATAAATCTTTAAATATTAAACCTGGATTTATTCTTACTCTTCACACCTTTGGTAAAGATGATAAATGGAATGTACATATCCATTGTTTACTCTCTGAATTTGCTTTAGGTAATAATATTACTAAAAAAATTGATTTTATTCCTTTTAACATGCTTCGTAAAAGATTTCAGAAAATTTTGTTAGACTTACTTGAAAAAAATATTGGTAAAAATAAGTTTAAATATTTTAAAAATTTAGTTTATTCTTCTTCTAATAATGGCTTTTATGTTAGAGCTAAAAAAAATGAATTTCCTAATTCAAAAAAAGCCATTTCTTATGTTTTAAGATATTGTGGTAGACCTTGCTTTGCTCAATATCGTATTATTGATATTAATAACGATTTTATTTCTTTTTGGTATCAAAGACATGAAGATAATAATTTTGTTGTAGAAAGAATACATATATTTGAATTTATTGCTAGACTTATTAGGCATATCCCTGAACCTCAATTTAAAACTATTAGATATTATGGTTTCTACTCTTCTAAAAAACATCCTTTATATAATTCTTGTAAAAAAATTATTGATAACTCTAAAATTCATTTACTTAAATCTCTTAATCGTTGGCAATTATTACTTATGGCTTCTTTCAACAAAAATCCTTTACTTTGTGACATATGTAACGATATAATGAAATATGTACGGTGTTACACTAAAGAAAGAAGGTTTTCATGAACAATAAAAATCCTAAGGAAATTGAATTTATTTGTACTCTTTGTAAAACTAAAGAAAAAATCCCTACTTATATTGTTGAAATGCTTGATAATTCTGATCAATTTAATGTTGATCTTAATACTCCTCCTAGATTTAATTGTGAAAAATGTCCAGGTAAAATGGTGCCTGTTTTTTATATTGGGGTTAATGGCATTGTTTATAAATATAATGAAAAATAATTTCTTATTTTTTTCAATTTATTAATTGATTTTTCTTTGTTATGCTTTTTTTATTTTATTTTTCTCTTTTTTATTTCCTTGAACTTTCCTATAAGATAAAAAAAGAACTATTACTAGTTCTCATAAACACTAACTTGTTTTTTATCTTTTCCTTTTCTTTCATACTTAACAACACCACTAATTTTAGCATATAAAGTATGATCTTTACCCATTCCAGTATTAGTTCCTGGATAAATTTTAGTTCCTCTTTGACGATAGATAATAGCACCTGCTTTAGCAGTTTGACCATCACTTAATTTAGCTCCAAGTCTACGACCTTTAGAATCTCTACCGTTTTTTGTAGAACCAACACCTTTTTTAGATGCAAATAATTGTATATTTAAATTCATTCTAATCATGGTTTTCCTCCTTAATATTAATATTTTTATCATAGTTATTTTTTAGTTCATATATCATATTAACTAAATTATTAAGTAGCTTATTTGTTATATTATCTTTCTTAATATTAATAATTTCTAAATTATTAGTATCAGTATAACTAATAGCATTCTCATCAATTTCAAGTATTGCATTTATTGTAGTAATAATCATTGTGCTAAAAGATGCACAAACTATATCTTTTCCATAACCAGCATACATTGCATGCCCACTACAATGAATACTTTCAATTATATTATTTGATTTTACAACTTTTACTTTAATCATTATTTTTCTATAGACTTAATAAGTATTTTTGTATAAGGTTGTCTATGTCCTTGAGTTTTTCTATATTTTTTCTTTGGTTTATATTTAAATACTAGAACTTTCTTTTGTTTACCTTGTTTTAAAACTTTAGCAACAACCTTAGCTCCTTTAACAGTAGGAGTTCCTACTTTACCATCAACATATAAAACTTCATCAAAAACAACTTCTGCATCTACATCTTTATCTAGTTTTTCAACATATAGTTCTTGACCTTCTTCAACCATATATTGTTTTCCACCAGTTACAAATATTGCTTTCATTTTATTCCTCCTTCAATAAGACTCGCTCTTAAGGTAAGTATAAACTATTTTTTAAACCTTTTCAATGCGGTTGTAGAGAAAGATTTCTACAAACATGAGTATTTTAGCATATTTATATCTTCCTGTCAAATAGATTCTTTAAAAAATCACTTTCAAATACATTATTTATTATATGAGTATTATCTCTTTTAAATTTATTCATATTATTAATTATTTTAATTTTCTTAAAATTATGTTTATAAAGATATCTTTCAATTAAAAATTTATTATATTTATATTTAATATTATTTATTTCAATAACTATACATTTTATTAAAAATATAGTAAGTATTATAGCAAATAAACTTTTATTAAAAATAATAAAATAAATAATAAATATAATTGAAATTACTATTGATATTATATTAGATATTTTATATGAAAATATTTTATCTAATATTATATTTAATAATTTACCACCATCAAGTGGTAATATTGGCATAAAATTAAATGATATTAAAAGAAAATTTATTTTTTTAATAATATTAAATACATGAAAAGTTATATATGATTTTTGATATAAATAATATATAAAAAAATAAAATATTAGTTGAAAAGTAATACCACCAAGTAAAACAAATAATTCTTTATTAGTATTAACATTTAATTCTTCATTATATGTTGTAAGTCCTCCAAATGGATAAATATTAAGTGTATCAAGTTTAAAATGAATTAATCGTGCAAAAAAATAGTGTCCACTTTCATGAACAAATATTATTAATAAAAATAAAAACATATATTCAAAATATCCAGATAAAAATGCAAGTAATAAGAATATATATGTTGTATCATGTATTTTAATTTTCATTTATTGTGTCCACTGGCTTATCATCTTTTAAAAGTACATAATAATATTCATTTGAGGCACTACCTAAAATACTTCCTTTTTCTACATAATCATATAGTTTAACACTTTCTTTTACATTACCATACCAAGCATAATATCCATTACTTTGTTGTACTATTATTGTATTATTATACCCTTCTTTTTCACCTATAAATGTAACAATTCCACTATCTTTAACAATAACATTTTCATTTTCTTTAATAAAGTATTTTATTCCATCTTTATATTTTTCATATTTATTTTCATTAATACTAGCAACAGGTATTGTATCATCTTTTTCTGTTTTAAATATAGCCGTCATTTTATCAACTAAATTATTTACTTTACTAAAATCCATTGTATTATTTAAAACATCATTAATTACAAAATTTCTAAAACTTTCTGAATAATTACTAACAATAACAACTAACATAACAAAAATAACTATTGTAAATAATTTACTTAGTAACTTTTTAAAGAGTGAATTACTTTTTCTTTTTTTAGTACTACTATCCTTTGTATTTTTATATTCTTCATATGTCATATTAAATATTATTCACGGATTTTATTATTATGCATATATTCATAAAAACTAAAATAATTATTTTTTCCAAATATTATATGATCAACAACAGGTATTGCCATAATCTTCCCTATTTTCATTAAAGAAGAGGTTACGGCTTCATCTTCAGGACTAGGAGCCGCGTCTCCACTTGGATGATTATGTAAAACTATTATTGAGTATGCACTTTCTAAAAAGGCATATTTAAATACTTCTCTTGGATGAACACATGAAGAATTAATTGTTCCTTTAAATAATAATTTATATGATATTAACTTTGATTTTGAATCTAAATATATAGCATAAAAATTCTCTTGTTTTTCATTTATAAATATATCTTTAAAATATTCATATATTTTATTTGAATTATTTAATTTTATATCTTTTTTATCATTTATATAATACACTCTTCTTCCTAATTCTAAAGATGCTAGTAATTCAATTGCTTTTACGGTACCAATTCCATTTATTTGACTAAGTGAATTAATTGTAAAATTTTTAAGTTCATTAATATTTTTAACTTTACATAGTATTTTATTTGAAAGTTCTTTTACTGAATAATTTCTTACTCCTGTTTTTAATATAATTGATAATAATTCTTCATTTGATAAATTTTCTACTCCTAAAGCTATTGCTCTTTCTCTTGGTCTTTCATTATTTGGTATATCTTTAATTTTATTCATAATCATCACCTTCTATTAATATAATTAGCTAAAACTTTTAAAAACACTTCTTTTTTTAATAGTTTTTATTGACTTTTTATAATTGTTTATATAGAATATTTCAAGTTGAGGGATTATATGGAATACATGGTATTAACAAAAGATATTATTAAAAAATCTAAATTATTAAAAAGCATAAATCATTATGAAAGTGATATTAGAATACTAAATGATTTAATTTATAAAATATTGTTTGAAGAAAATAGAACTGATATGAGAAAAGAAACAATTATTACTATGAGTAATTTAAATGATTCTAATTGTTTATCCGCATTATATATACTTACTCTTGATAATAAATTTTGTGGATGTGTACTTCCATATTTAAAAAACTACATAAACTTATCTAATTTTTTAAAACATAATCAAATTGATTTACAAACTAGAAAAGACTTATGTTATTCTATTTGTGATAAACTAGATTTTTTAGAAAATAATAATTTGCTTTTTAATGATATTTATTTAGATAATATTATGATTAATCCAAATAATATTGATGATATTGAATATAAATTAATTGATTTAGATGGGTGTTTATTAAAAAATAAAATTCATATAAAAGCTTATAATTGTATTAAAAAAAATATTACATATAATCTAGCACAAGTAATATTTGCAATCTTATTAAATTATAATTTTAATTTTGATACTGTTAGTAACGATACACTTTATAAAATATATAAAAAATCAAGTAATAAACAAAAAGAATTTTTAGATAAAGCTATATACAGAGAAGGAAAATATACAGATTTAAGAGACTATATAGATTTATTTAATGAAGAGTATTTAGAAGAAGGTAAACTTAAATTATCACGAAAAAACTAAGTAAAATTATATTACTTAGTTTTAATATTCTTCTTTATATGTAGAATCATATAAATCACCTATTTCATTTTCTTCTTTTTGTTCATTTATAATTTTTGGTAAATCATCTTTAGAAGAAAGTCCAAAATAATCTAAAAAATCATTTGTTGTTTTATATAAATTAGGTTTACCTATAGCATCACTCTTACCACATACTTTAACAAATCCCCGTGCAACTAATCTTTTAACTATTTGAGATGAATTTACACCTCTTATTTCATCTATTTGAAGTCTAGTTATTGGTTCATTATATGCAATTACTGCTAAAACTTCTAATGCCGCGGTTGATAAATTAGTAGTTTTATTATCAGTAACTAATTTTTCATAAAATTTTTTATGTTCTTCTTTAGTTGTTAATTTAAAAGTATTACCAAGATATGAAATTCTAAGACCTCTTTCATTACTTTCATAATCTTTTTTTAATTCAATTAACAAATTTTTAACTTCTTCTTCTGATACTTCTAATACATTACACATTTCTTTTATAGTAGTTCCTTCATCTCCTACTATAAATAATATTCCTTCTAGTACAGCTTTTAAATTCATTTCTAATCAACTCTTTCTAAATAAATATCTGAAAAATTATTATCTTGTTTTAGAGTTATTTCCCTATTCTTAGCCATCTCTAATACTGATAAAAATGTAACTACTACATAAGGTTTACTAAAATCATCAAATAATTCTATAAAATTAACTTTTTTCTTTTCTTTTAATATCTCTCTTATTTTAACAACTCTTTCTTTAACTGACAACTCTTTTCTTGCAATTTTAGTATTTAATGGCTTATTAAAATTTTGCCTTTCTAATAATTTTTGAAAAGCACTAAGTAAATCCATTACACTTACACTACCATCATTCTCCATTGTTTCAATAGAATAATTTTTTAGTGATTCAGGTGCTTTTGTATAATAAGAACTTCTATTTTCTTCTAATTTTCTAAATTCATTTGTGCTTTCTTTATATTTTTGATATTCAAGAAGTCTTCTCTTTAGTTCTTCTTCAGGATTTTCTTCAGTTTCTTCTTCTGCAGTTTCTTCTTTTGTTGGTAAAAGTTTTCTACTTTTCATTTCTATTAATTCTGCTGCCATAACTAAATACTCACTTGCAATATCTAAATTCATTTCACTCATTTCTTCTATGAATTTTAAATATTGATTAGTGATTTCAGAAATTTCTATATCAAAAATTTCCATCTTTGATTTTTTTATAAGATGGAGTAATAGATCAAGTGGTCCTTCAAAATCCCCTATTAATATTTTATCCATTATTCACAATTCCATTTCTTTAATGTTTCTTTTTCTTTTATTGTATTTATTATAGTATCTTTATTATATAAAGGTATAAATCCTTCTAAATTATTTGTAAAGTCAACTGTATATTGTAATGTATTATTTTCGTAAATAGAAGATGTTATTATATCTTTTACACTATTGTATTCATTTTCTATTTCAGTTACATAATTATCAATTGTTTCATTTTTTGATTGATAATTTTTATTTACATTATAACTTGTAAGTCCATTATTTTTAAAATTATAAGTTATTTCATAATTAACACTTACATTTTCATTAGAATCATTAAATTTACATACTAATTTACTAGTAGAATTTTCTTCTTGTTCTGTATATGTTTTTACTAGTGCATAAAATGCAGAAGTATATACATCATTTGTAAGTGATATCGTATAACTACGAATTGTTCCTTTTTCAAGTGCAAATCCCGGATTAAATAATTCTTTATAGATTAACTCTTTATCAGAATTATATAATTCTATATACATTTTTAATGTTGATACATCATCATACTTTTTATTTACTTCATAATTAAATGTAATCTCAACACTATCAGCTTTCTTTTTAAAGTTATAAAATCTAATTTCATTTAAATTCATATAACTAGTATCATCTATCATAATAAATCCATTAGCAAGATTATCACCTTGATTAGTATTATTGCTAATAGTACCATTATTAATATAATTATTGATATAATCTAAAACTGTATCCATATTAAATACAAATAATATCATTATAACTACTAAAACAATAATTATTATATTACTTGTCTTCTTTTTAGTTGTATTTATAACTATTTCTTCACTATTAGTTTGAGGGGATAATGTCACTGGTTGAACTGGTGCAGGTTGTACTGGTGCTTGCACTGCAGGTTGTGCTACTGATTGAGTAGTAGCTGGAGTATTTTGAACTACTTGTGGTTTTACTGGTGCTTGCACTGTAGGTTGTGCTACTGATTGAGTACTAGTTGGAGCACTCTGAGATACTTGTGGTTTTACTGGTGCTTGTGCTACAGGTTGTGCTACTGATTGAGTAGTAGCTTGAGCACTTTGAGAAACTTGTTGACCTACTGGAGTTTGTGTTGTTTGAGTATTCCCCTGAATATTAGAATTTGTTAAAGGTGAAGAAGTTGGTTGTAGATTACTAGCTTGAGTATTATTTAAATTAACATTATTTTGATTTGTATTCATACTTTATCACCCTATTTCTTTATTCCTATAATAGATTATATCAAAAAAAGAATAAAAAGTACATTACATTTTTATTCTTTTTATTAATGTTTCACTTTAAATATTAAAGATATTATAAATGCACAAACAATTGCAAAACTTATTCCTGCTCCTGCATTAGTAAAAATTCCTTTAAAAAGCCCTACAAATCCATAAGTTTCAAATCCTTCTTGTGCACCAGTTACTAATAAATGTCCAAAATTCATAATAGGAACAGATGCACCTGCATGAAATTTATCAATTAATTTATCATATATTCCAAATCCAGATAATACACATCCTACAATAACTAAACCTGTATTTATATGTCCTGGAGTTAATTTACTTTTTTCAAGAACATATTGTGATATAGCACAAACAAGTCCACAAAATATAAAAGCTAATAAGTAATTCAATATGACACCTCCAAACTAATGGCATGACTAATTGCTGGAATTGGTACTTTTAAATTAGTACTTATAACTGAATGCATAGAACCAGTAGCAATTAATAATATTTTCTTATATTTCTTTTCTTTCAAAATATAATCAAAGAAAGTTAAAGGCAAACATGCAGGCCCACTAGCTCCAGCATATACGGTTTCATCCTTATAAAAAATGCTTCCTGAATCTATTACATTTTTTAAATCATAATTTGATTTTTTCTTAAAATAAGCTTTCATTATTTTAGTTCCATATTCACCTAAATCTCCAGTTAATATTAAATCATAATAATCTGGCTTTCTATTTGTTTCATTTAAATGTTTATATAACACTTCTGCACAAGCAGGTGCCATAGCAGATCCCATATCATTAGCATCTTTATGATTTGTTTGAGTAATAAAACCAATAGTTGAACTTTCTACTTTAATATTTGATTTAATATTTGATAAAAGTACACTTATACTACCTGTTGCTGTACAAGTATTAACTCTTTTTCTAACAGCTCCATATTCAACAGGAAATCTAAATTGTTTTTCACTTACTAAATTATGAGATGATGTTGATACTATTACTTTTTTATTATCACTTTTATTTATAAATACACTTCCTATAATTAATCCCTCTACAAATGAAGCACAAGCTGAATATATACCGAGTGTTGGTATTTTAAATTTAGAAGCCGCTAAGGTTGATGATAATATTTGATTTTGTAAGTCTCCACTAATTAAAATATCAATATCATTTGGTAATAATTTTGATTTTGTAAGAAGTCCTTTTATAGTAGTTTCTTGATATTTGCTTTCTGCTAGTTCTATAGTTTTTTCTTGCATATAATAGTCATCCATGCATTTATCTATATTATCTTTAACAATTGGATTATACATAGTAGATGATAAAAGTGAATATTTATTATTTATATAAACATTATTATAGTAATTTGTCATAATACCATACTCCTTATAAATCCAAATATTATTCCAAATATTACACCATACAAAATAATACTACCAGTAAGTTTGAATATAGTAGCTCCAATACCTTTAATAAATCCTTCACTTTTAGCATCCATTGCACTACTTGTCATAGTATTAGCAAATCCAGTTGATGGAACTATTAATCCACACTTACATATACTTAATACTTTATCAAATACACCAAGTCCTGTAAGTATAGAACCAATTAATATAAATGTCATAAATGTAAATAAATAAGCATCACTTAATGTACAATTTAATATTTTCATAAATACTTCTGTAAGTATTTGTCCAATTAATCCAATAAATCCACCACTAATAAATGAAACTAACATACTTTTAGATACATCTTCTTCTAAAATAGTTTTCTTTATAAGCTCATCATATTCTTTATTATTCATGAAGTTCACCCATTTTTAGTTTTAACTAATAATATAAAAATAATGCATTAAAAAAGAGTTATTTAAGTTTTTTACTTTTAACTCTTACTAATTCAAATCTATATTGTTGATTATTTCTATTTACTTCTTCAACAAATGATTTATAACTTCTTATCCATAATTTATTATCATCATATAGTGCTCTATATATAACCATTTTTTCTAATGTTTCACAATCTAATGCAATATCTTCAACTATATAATAGTCTCCTTTAAAATGTTTATAAATTCCATTAACTTCAACTTCCATAATATCACCAACTTAATTATATATAATTTAATTAATTTAATCAAATAAAAATTCCCAAATGGGAATAAATAACTATATGGTGACCTGTATGGGGTTTGAACCCATGAATGCAAGATTGAGAATCTTGTGTGTTAAACCACTTCACCAACAGGCCAAATAAAAAGTTCTATTTAATAATATCATAAAAATAGAACTTTAACAATATTTTTTATATTATATTTCTCCTACACCTTCTGGCTCTTGTTCTTCCCAAACAGCTTCTAAAGTTGTATTTGTATCAGGACTTGGTTTCCATGTTTCAGGAACAACCTCTTCTGATTTTGTTTCTTGTTTAGTTTGATTTTCAACTGGTGTGTCATTTGGTTCAAGAGTTTCTAAAGTGTTATTTGAAGATTGTGAATTAGTGCTAGTATCATTTTCTTTATTTTCTACTAATGCATCATTAGACTCATCCATACTTTCATTTTCAGTTAATGTACTTTGTTCATTAGAAACTTCTTGTGAATTTGGTTGTGGTGTAGATTCTAATGGGTTTGATTCTACATTATCTGAGCTTTGTGTATCTAAGTTTTCTGAGTCTTGTACAGGTTCTGTACTTTGTACAAGTTCTGATCCTTGTGATGTTTCTGTATTTTGTGTATTTTCAACATTTTGTGCTGGATCAGTACTTTGTGTATCATTTACATTTTCAACATTTTGTGCATTAGGTACACTTTCTAATGTACTTTCATCTAAAGGTTCTGTTTGTTTTTCTTTCCAACCTTTAAATTCTTTTTCTTTTTCTTCTACATTATCTCCTACATTTGGAGTATATCCACTTGCAGATTTACTAGCAACATCACTTAATTTAACTTCATTATCTGCAACGGCTTCTGTATCATCAGAAACAACTTTTTTACTATTAAGAGTTTCTTCATCTACTGGGACAAAATAAGTTGGTACTTCCATACCTAATTCTTCTGGAGTTGGAAGTGAATATTCTTCTAATTCAGTTTCATCATAACCAACTACAACTTCTTCATCACCATTTTTATAAACAACTCTTGCAGCTCCACATACTGCATATAATGATTTATCTTCCCTATCTTCTTTTAATCTTAAATTTGTATTAATGTTATTATTGTCAATGCTATTAGACCAACCTAAGAATTTTTCATTTGCATCACAATAATCATTTTGACCTTCTATAACTACATAACTATCAATAGTATCTTTAGTTACTTCATCATGATTTACAAGCTTTCCTTCATAATCATAATAATTTACATTTAAGTGATCTACAATTTTAGCAGTTAAATGTATTTGATTATTTTTGTTAGCATAAGTTAATATATCTTTTGTAAGTTTAGTAATTTTATTATTATTTAAATACCAACCTTGGAATATACCATCATAATTAATTGGTTCTGTTAATAAAATATTTCCATCTTCTATTGTATATTCTGAAGGATTATTACTTTCATTATCATATACAATTTCATATACTATTACTCTACATGACATATAAATATCTTTATTTGATGTTACTGAAGTATTAAAATCATATTCATGAGTCATATTTTCATCAGTATAATACTTACAATCAGTATATCCAAGTGGAGTATACTTATTAACTTTATTTCCTTTACTAACTTCTTTTACATTTTCATCCCCATTTAGATAAAATGTAACATTATATTTAGTATCACTTGTAGTTTTCTTAGATGTAGCTGTCTTAGTTACAGCAACAACTTTTTCAACTACGGCTTCTTCATCCTTTTTATCTTCTTCTTCATCATTTGGTACTACTATTGTATCATCTGGTTTCTTTGGTTCTTCTACGGCTTTTTCTTCTTTATTGCATCCAACTAGAAGTCCAATAACAGTAGCTACAATAACTAATATTGCTAATGCTATAAAAATAATTAATCTTTTATCATCTTCTTCATCATCTAAGAAGTCTTCAGTTTCTTTTATTTCTTCATGTACTTTTTCTTTTACTTCTTCATGTACTTTTTCTTTTACGGTTTCATGTTCATGAACTTTTACTTCTCTAACTTTTGAAGTTGAAGGTTTTTTATTTTTTGCATTATTTTTATTAGTAGTAGTTTTACCTTCTTTCATTTTACCCTCCTTCTTGTGTAGTCTTTCTTTATGCTTACTACTCTAATATTCATTATAGTTATGTTTAAAAATTAAATCAATATTTACTGTAAAGTTAGTGTAAATATTGATTATTTATATTGCAATTAAAAATAATATTACACAAAATAATATTATTTTTTTAAATTATTCAATTGTAAATTCAGCAGTAATTAAATGTGGTTTTGCTTCTCCACTTTCACTAGTACTTGTAACTATTCTATATGTTCCACTTTCTAATTTTCCATATAAATATTCCCAATTTATATCAAATTCTAATAGATGATTTTCATTTACTTTATAACCAATCAAATTACAGATTACTTCATGTTCAATTTCTAGTTTTACCCATTTATTATTTTCTTTCTTTTCAATATAATAACACTTACCATATATATTATCTCTATTACTATAATCAGTAATTACAATAGTAGCACTAGTATTTGTAAGAGTTTCTTTTTTAATTTCCATTTTTACACCATCTAAATCATTTATCTTAGTTGAACAAATATCGTCTAATAATTTTCTTTCGCTAGATACATAAATATCTTTGTCTCCATCTATTACATTACATACCATTACATAAAAGTTAGTATCTCCATATTTCTTTTTATGCTTGTCATATTTGTATAATGTAGAGCCACCATCTCTATAAACTTCTTCTACTTTTAAATCTTTCACTAACTTTTCAATAGTTAATCTATTAGAAGATATTTCGTCAAATAAATATTTTATTTCACCTTTTTCTTTATAATGAATACTTATAGAATAATTAATAACTCTTCCATCATCAAGAGTAGAAGCCCAATTAAAATTTTCTTTTCTTTTACATACTTTTATTTCATCTTCTACATCTTTATAAGCTACTATAAATATTCCTGTAAAAATTAATACTAATGCTATTAAAAAACTAAAAATATATATTGATTTCTTTTTAATATTTTTTATTTTTTTATTTGAATAGTTGATTGTATATTTAAGTGATTCATCACTTTCTTTTGTATCTAATTTTTTACCTAGTAAAAGTTCATTTACACTAATATCTAATTCTTCACTTAATGGTATTAATAATGATATATCAGGCATATAATTACCATTTTCCCATCTAGATACAGTTTTACCAGTAACCCCTAGTCTCCTTCCTAATTCTTCTTGAGTTAAATTTTTATTTTTACGAGATGCTGCTATAAATTTACCTACCTTATCTAAATCCATAATATCTCCTTTCTAGTTATATATTAACATATATTTTTTTAAAATTATTCCCCATAAACCACGAAATAGTAAAAAAAATAGTTCTTTAAAACTATTTTATATTATTTAATACAAATTTAACTAAGTCACTAGCAGAATTATCATTAATTACACTTTTTTGACTTTTAATCATTTTATTCTTTAAATCATTATCTTCTAATAACTTTTTAGTATTTGTAATTATTTCATCTATTGTATTTGATACTAAACTTAAATTATTTTTTTCAAAGAATGTAGCATTATAATTTTCTACTCCTGGTATTGGCATTATATGTACAAGTGGTTTATTTAAAACACATACTTCAGTACTTGTAAGTCCACCTGGTTTAGATAATATAACATCACACTCTCTTATATAATCACTCATATTATCAATAAATCCTAAAACAGTTAATTTTGGATTTTTAATATTTGATAATTCTTTTACTAATTTTTTATTATTACCACATATTACAATTACATTTGCATCTATATTATTTAAAATACTTTCAATTATTTCTTTTAAATTACCAAATCCCATACTACCAGATGTAACTAATATATTTGGTTTATCTTTTTTAAGTGATAAATTACTTTTCTTTTGTTTAAAACTTGTTGATACTGGTATACCTAATGGAAGTAATACGGTTTCATCTGTACCTTTTTCTATAAATTCACTTTTTAATGATTCATGTGGTATTACAAAATAATCAGGCATTGTTTCATTCCAAAAAGGTATATCTGCATAATCAGTAGCAACATTTATAAGTTTTATATCATGATTATCTTTTTTTAATGCAGTAATTGCCATAGATGGAAATAAGTGTGGACAAATAACTAAATCATATTTATTTTCATTTATATATTCTAACATTTTATTTTTAGCAAGTTTATTTAATTCATATACTGGACTAGTTATTCCAGTTTTATTATAAACTTCTCCAAGTTTATAAACATTTTTAAATATTTTCCCTTTTCCACTAGTTGATTTTAAATATAATTTTTCTATTCTTTTAGATAATTTATTTCCAAGAATACTAAAATAATCTACAAAATCACAGTCTATATTATTTAATTTAAACTCTTCTTTAATATATTTACCACAGGAATTATGACCCCCACCTGTACTACAAGATAAAACTAATACTTTCATTTATTCACTCCAACTATTATTAAACATATTATATAAATAATCTTTATCAAATGTATTATCTAAAAATCTTTCATAGAAATTACTTGGTTCAATTCCTCTTTCATATTCTTTAGCTCTAAGTACTGCCGTTACTGTAAGTATTAAATCAAATATTAAGAATACTATTAATATAATAATTAATTTATTTCCTAAATCTTTATTCATTTTATTAATAAATTTCTCTATATGAGGGTATATGTATTTAATCCAAGCTATACCTAGAAATCCCCATAATATAGACATAACTAAGCATACTCTTCCATTTATATTTAAAAACATATCACTATAATCCCATGCAGAGAAACCAAGTACTAATTCCATCCCCCAACTCATAATATATTCAAGAGCTGATCCTATAAAGAAACTTATAAAAAATAATGCAATATTTCCTTTATCTTTATATTTATATAATAAGAATGTTAATGCACAAGCACAAATTCCATAACATACATTAAAAGGTCCAATTACTAGTGCTGAATGATTAATGAATACTCCATGAACAAGTAAACTAAATATTACTTCAAAAATCCATCCAAAAACACATCCAAATATGAATAACCAAAACATATTATAAAATCCTACCTTTGGTTTTGTACTACTTCTTTTCAATTTACTTCACCTACTATAAATATATTATTACGAAATTTTATTTAATACAATACTTATTTTACATTTTTAAGTCTTAAAGAATTAAACACAACACAAAGACTACTAATAGTCATAGAGATAGATGCTAGCATTGGATTTAGTGTTAAATTAAATGGTTTAAATATTCCAATTGCAATTGGTATCATAAGAATATTATATATAAATGCCCAGAATAAATTTTCTTTAATAATTCTAAATGTTTTTTTACTAATATTAATTAAATCAACAATTCTCTCTAAATTATCATTCATTAAAATTACTGAAGAAGAGGAGGCTGCTATATCAGTAGCACTACTTATACTAACTCCAATAGTTGCACTCTCAAGTGCTGGAGCATCATTAATTCCATCTCCTACCATCATTACATTTTTATTTTTAGATATTAAATCTCTTATAACGGCTGTTTTTTCTTTTGGTAAAACATTTGATATTACGGTTTTAATACCAATATTTTTAGCAATAATGTTAGCTGTTTTTTCATTATCACCACTAAGCATTATTACATTTATATTAAGATCTTGTAGTTTATTTATTACTTTTTTAGCATTTAATCTTACTATATCTTTTACACCAATTATTGCAATAACTTTATTATTTTCAATTACATAAACTATACTATTTTCATCTTTAGAAAGTTCATCTTCTATATTAGAATAATTATTTTCACTATTAAATTTTTTAAATATTTTATTATTTCCTATATAATATTCTTTATTTTTTATTTTAGCGGAAATACCAACACCACTTATATTTTTAAAATTATTTACATCTAAAAATTCCATTTTTTCTTCTTTTATAGCATTAGTAAATGCAAGAGCAATAGGATGGGATGAATTATTTTCAATACTACCTACTATTTGTATAATTTCTTTATCTTTATATTTACTAAAATTATGTATTTTTGATATTTTAAGTTTTCCATATGTAAGTGTACCAGTCTTATCAAATACTATTGTATCTATTTTACTAGCAGTTTCTAAAACTTCACTAGATTTAATTAATATACCTTTTTTAGCACATACTCCTTCACTTATAACACAAGCAAGTGGTGTTGCAAGACCTAAAGCACAAGGACATGCTACTACTAAAACTGATACAAATCTAGTTAGAGATTCATTAAAAGGATAAGATAATATTAAGTATCCAAGAAATGTAAGTCCCGAAATTAAAATTATTGATGGAACAAAATACCCACATATTTTATCTGCTAGAATTGATATTTTAGCTTTAGTATTTACTGCTTCTAAAACTAATTTTACCATTTCACTTACTGTTGAATTCTTACCTATTTTTTCTGCAGAATATTCAACATATCCATCTATATTTATTGAGCCTGCTATTACTTTATCATTAATTCCTTTTTTAATTAATTTTGATTCACCTGTTATAAATGATTCATCTATATGAGTTTCTCCTTTAGTAATAGTTCCATCTACTGCAAAACGACTTCCTGGTTTACAAATTAATATATCTCCTTTTTTAACTTCATCAATTGTTACTTCTTTTTCACCATCTTTAGTTTTAATAAGGGCACTTTCTGGTGTTATTTGAACTAATCCAACAACTGCACTATTAGTTTTTTCTTTTGCTTTTTTATCTATGAATCTTCCAAGTTTAATAAAGAAAATAATAGTAGCAGAACTTTCAAAATATAAATTTCCTACATTTTCATTATGACCTAATAATACCATTATCAAATTATAAAAACTATATATAAAACTACAAGCAACTCCAAGAGTAACTAAAGTATCCATATTAGGTGTTTTATGTATTAAATTTTTATATCCACTTTTAAATATATCAAATCCATATATTAAAAATGGTATTGTTAAAATAAATAAACATATTGCATAATTCATAGGATGATTATGTATACTTAAAAATGGTATTTCTACAAGACCAATCATGTGTGACATAGATACATACATAAGAATTATTATTAAAACTGCAAATACAATTAATAATATTTTGTTTTTATTACTTCTTTCTTCTTTTTCTACTTTGTATTCACCTAAGCTAGTAAACCCTGCTTCACTTACAAATCTATTCAAGTCTTCTATCTTTAATTTATCATCATATTCAATTAAAGCACTAGCTGATACTAAATTAACACTTGCAGAAGATATTCCATCTTGTTTATTTAAATATTTTTCAAGTCCATTTGAACAAGCACTACAACTCATACCTTCAATTTTAAGAACTATTTTTTTCATATTACTTCTTTCCTAAACTTTTAAATCCAATATCATCAATATAATTTTCTAAATCTTTTATTTCTAATTTATCATCGTATTCAATTTCTACGGTTTTATTTTCTAAATCAACTTGAGCATTTACTCCTTCTTTACTATTTAAATAATTTTGAAGTCTATTTTTACATCCTTCACATTTCATTCCTTCTACTTTTAAAATGACTTTTTTCATTTTTATTCATCTCCTTTAAAATATTCTATATTATCTATTACTTTTATTTTATTTTTTATCATTCTCATACCACATGTATAAAAGTAGTCTCCAACTTCTTCTGGTGTAAATTCAATTAAATTTTCTCCTACTTCTAAATATTCTTCAATATTAAAATCATTCATTAATATTTGATAATTACATCCTGTTAAATATTTTTCATTTGCATTTATTATTATTCTTGCAGGAATACCTTTTTGTAAAATAATATCTTCATAACTAGTATAATTTAAATCAAAGCTTATTACTTGATAATCATCAACTATTGTAGATTTATGATAATCACTATATTCATTATTACTACTTTTAAGATTATCTAAATTTAAACCTAATGTAAGTAGTCCTCTATTTAACATAACTATTGATAATAAAACTATTAATACTGATGCTATTTTATTTAAAAGTATTTTTTTCTTACCTTTTAATATATTAAATATAACTCCTACACTCAACATTAATGGAACAGTTCCAACACCAAACAAGAATAATGATAAAGCACCTTTTAACATACTTCCTGTAGATAATGCATATAATTGCATAGCTTGAAGAGGTCCACATGGCATAAGTCCATTAGCAAGTCCAACAAAAAATGCAGATTTATTTTTAAATTTTACATTAAATCTAATAAATTTTGGTAATCTTATTTTAGTTATTCCAAGCATATTTAATCCCATTAAAAGCATTATTATAGAAGATAATATAATTATTATTCCATTTAATGTATTATTTAATTTAAATACACTTCCAATAAGTCCAACAAGTCCACCAATAATCGTATATGATATAACTCTACCTAAATTATATAATAATGGTTTTGTAAATTTATTTTTATTATTACCACCAGTTATTGCTATTAAGTTTATCGCACCACACATAGATATACAATGTATAGATGTAAATAAACCAGTTACTATAAGCATTAAATATGAAATATTTGAATCAATTTTTGGTATTATATTAAAAATATTTACTTTAAATATAAGTTTTAATAAAACCGCAAAACCTAATATACAAATTACAATTAATATAAATTCATATAATTTTATTTTTGTATCTATATCATTTAAATTATCACTTATATATTCTTCGTTTGTAATATAATCTAAGTCAGTTATTGTTTTTATTATTTCTTCTTTATTAAGTTTACCTTTATATTCTATATGTGCAATATTTCTTATTATTTTAACGGTTTCAATATTTTTTATTTTAAGTAAACTTTTTAGTTATTTTATTAACACAATTATCACAATGTATTCCATCAATTTTAACATATAGTTTTTTCACGACTCAATTCTCCTAATCAACTCCATTACTTCATCAATAACGGATAAATCATCATTTTTAATTTTATCAACTACACAACTATTCATATGACTCTTAAGCAAGTCATTACTAATACACTTAATAGATTTATTAATTGCAAGTAATTGAATTAATATATCATTACAGTATCTATCTTCATCTATCATATTAGCTATTCCTCTTACTTGCCCCTCTATTGTTTTAAGTCTTGTCTTAAAATACTTTTTCTCATCTTCACTTCTACTCTTTAATTTATGATTACAACAATTTTCCATTTAAAACTTAACACCTCAACAAAATTATACCACCCCTAGGGGGTGGTGTCTATATAATTATTATATTCACTAAATAAAAAGTTAATTTCCCAATATTTTATGAACGGGAAGTTACATTTATAAATAACTTGTATATTTAAA
>CANRBS010000008.1 GCA_947628895.1 uncultured Bacilli bacterium | reverse complement strand
TTTATTCATGTTTTTAGTATATCAAAAAAGAGTACCGATAGGTACTCATATGAAAAATTTATTTTTCATTTTTCTTGTGTTATAATTAATTAGTATGTAGGTGGTATTATGAATATTTATGATTTTACATTAGAAGAGTTAGAGAGTTTTTTAGTGAGTAATGGATTTAAAAAATTTAATGCTACTCAAATAATAGAATGGATATATGAAAAGACCGTAAAAGATTTTAATTTAATGACTAATTTAAGTAAAAAATTAATTTCATTTTTAAATGAAAATGTTTATATAGAAGATTTAAAAATAATTAAAGTAGAAAAGAGTGAACTTGCTAATAAATATTTATTAGAATTAAATGATAAAAATAAAATTGAATGTGTACTTATGAATCATGATTATGGGTATTCTCTTTGTGTATCTAGTCAAGTTGGATGTAATATGGGATGTGCTTTTTGTGAAAGTGGAAGACTTAAAAAAGTAAGAGATTTAAAATTAAGTGAACTAGTGGGTCAAGTCTTATGTGTTAGTGATTATGAAAAAATAAGAATATCATCAATAGTTGTAATGGGTATTGGTGAACCTTTTGATAATTTTGAAAATATTAAAAGATTTATAAGTGTAGTTACAAATAATAAAATGATTAATATTGGTCAAAGACATTTAACTATATCTACATGTGGATTAGTACCAAAAATATATGAATTTGCAGATTTAGAAACTGGTGTAAACTTGGCAATTAGTTTACATGCTCCAAATAATGAAATAAGAAATAGAATAATGAAAGTAAATAAAGCATATAAAATAGAGGAAGTAATGACAGCGGTTGATTATTATATTTCTAAAACTAATAGAAGAGTTACTATAGAATATATAATGTTAGGTGGAATAAATGATAGTGAAGAGTGTGCTAATGAATTAGTTGGTCTTGTTAAAAATAAACTTATGTATGTTAACTTAATTCCATATAATGAGACATCACATTTTGAATTTAAAAGAAGTAATGACTTTAAAATTAAAAGATTTTATGATATACTTAAATCGAATAATGTAAATGTAACAATAAGAAAAGAAATGGGTGGTAATTTGTCTGCTGCTTGTGGACAATTGCGAGCAAGAGAAGAAGGATGTGAAAAATGAGAGCATACTATCAAACAGATCCTGGAAAGGTAAGAAGTCATAATGAAGATAGTGTTACTATTGTTGAAAACTTAAGTAAAGAATGGCTTGTTATCGTTGCTGATGGAATGGGTGGACATAAAGCTGGAGAAGTAGCAAGTTCACTTGTAGTAAATGAACTATCAAAAAGATTTAGTGAACTATCTAGTATTGGAAGTAAAGAAGAAGCAGTTATATGGTTAAAAGAAATAATAGATGAAATAAATATTAAAATATTAAAATATGCAGAAGAACATATAGATGCTAGTGGTCTTGGAACAACTTGTGTTTGTTCAATTATAACAGATAATTTCTTGTTATTTGGAAATATTGGAGACTCAAGTGGATTCGTGTATAAAAAAGGAAAATTATATAAAGTAACAAAAGATCATACACTTGTAAATATTTTACTTGAAAATGGGGAACTTACAGAGGCCGCTGCTAAAGTACATCCACAAAAAAATGTACTTATGAAAGCACTTGGAGCAGCAGAACAAATAGAAATGGATATTTTTGATGTAGAAAGAGATGTAGATGGGGTATTTTTATGTAGTGACGGACTTACAAATATGTTAACTACAGAACAGATTGAAAAGGTTTTAAATGATAATGAGTTAGAACTTGAAGAACAAGTAAATAAGATGATATTAAAAGCAAACATGAGGGGTGGAACTGATAATATAACTATTGCTTGTGTAAAATTTGGTGGTGATTAGTGTGATAGTAAAGGGAGCAAAAATTAACGATAGATATCAAATTATTAAAACATTAGGAGAAGGTGGAATGGCTAATGTTTATTTAGCACATGACACTATACTTGATAGAAATGTAGCAGTTAAAGTTTTAAGAGGAGATCTTGCAAATGATGAAAAATTTGTAAGAAGATTTCAAAGAGAAGCTTTATCAGCATCAAGTCTTTCTCATCCTAATATAGTTGAAATGTATGATGTTGGAGAAGATGATGGTCAATATTATATAGTAATGGAATATGTTGATGGAAAAACTTTAAAACAAGTTTTAAAATCAAGGGGACATTTATCTATTACAGAAGTAGTTGATATTATGCTTCAACTAACAGATGGAATGGCTCATGCACATGATGCTTATATTATCCACAGAGACATAAAGCCACAAAATATAATGATATTATCAAATGGAATGATTAAAATAACTGATTTTGGTGTAGCAACTGCTTTAAATTCAACACAACTAACACAAACTAATTCAGTAATGGGAACAGTTCATTATTTACCACCAGAACAAGCTCAAGGTAAAGGTTCAACTATTAAAAGTGATATTTATTCAATGGGTATAATGATGTATGAATTATTAACTGGACTTGTTCCATATAAAGGTGATAATGCTGTAGAAATAGCACTTAAACATTTAAAGGAACCACTTCCTAGTGTTAGAAAATCTAATCCATCAATTCCACAATCAATTGAAAATGTAATAATAAAAGCAACAGCTAAAAATCCTAAAAATAGATATGCAGATGCAAGAGCTATGCATGAAGACTTATTAACTGCTTTAGATGAATCAAGAAAAGATGAAAAAAGATACGTATATAAATATCCTGAAAATGAGCTTGATGAAACTAAAAAATTAGATGATGATTTAGAAAAATTAAGAAAGCAAGAAGAAGAGAAAAAGAAATTAAAAGAACAAGAAGAATTAGAAATGGAAAAAGAAAATAAAAAAGCTAAAAAGAGTCAAAATAAATTATTAATTGCTTTAGTTAGTATTTTTACTGCTTTAGTATTAGTAACAACTGTAGTAATGACAGTTTATTTAGAAAAAGGTGAAGTTAAGAGTAAAATTGTTCCAGATGTTAGTGGAAAAAGCATAGTAGATGCTACTAATGAGCTTATTGATGCTGGATTTGAGGTACTTGAAGACTATAAATATGAATCAAGTGATACTATTGAAGAGGGGTTAGTTGTAAGAACAACTCCTGAAATAGGAACTAAAAGAAAATCAGGTACAGAAATTACACTTTATGTTTCATCAGGAGAAGGAAAATATGTATTAGAAGATTTCACAGGAAAAAATTATTTAGAAGCAAAAGGCAAAATAGAAGCAGAATGTGAATGTAATGTAACTGTAGAAACTGAAAAAGTAAGTGAAAATGATAAAAAAGCAAAAGAAGATACAGTTTTAAGAACAGAACCAAAAGCTGGTGAATCTAGTAAACTAGGAGATCCAATTACAATATTTATTCCTGAAGTTGAATATAAATATCCTAATTTTACAAAAGGTTATACTATTAGTAAAATAGAGGAATATGCAGAAAAGCATGAATTAAAGTTAGAAATAGTTTATCAAGATAATAAAGATTTACCAGAGGGAACAATACTAAAACAAAGTAGAGCAGAAGGTTCAGTTGTAACTCCAGGTGCAAGTTTAATAATCACAGTAAGTAGAGTACCAGAAGAAGAGCCATTACCTGATACAGATGTAGTTGATGGTGAGGATACACCTGAAACTCCAGATGATGGTAATACTGGAACAACAGAAACTGATACACAAACAACTACACCTGAAAATGCTGGTAACTAGTATAGGAGATAAATATGAATGGTAAAATAATATGTATTAATGCGGCGATACATAAAGTTCTATTAGAAAATAATACTATTATAGATACTAAAACTAGGGGGAAACTTAGAAACGAAAATATAAACCCAGTTGTTGGTGATAATGTATTTGTAGATATAAAAACAAATACAATAGAAACCGTAGAAAAAAGAAAGAATTATCTGGAAAGACCACTAATTGCTAATATAGATAAATTACTTATTGTTATGAGTTCGTCTATTCCAGCTTTTTCTACTTATTTAATAGATAAATTTTTAGTAATAGCGAATTGTAATAATATAGAACCAATTATTGTAGTAACTAAAACAGATATGATTTCATTAAAAGAAAAATTAGAAATTAAAAAATATTTAAAATATTATAAAAAGTTAAATATTAAAGTTTATTATAATAAAGAAGTTAGAAAAATAAAGAAGGAATTAAAAGATTCAGTTATCGCGGTATGTGGACAAACAGGAAGTGGTAAAAGTAGTTTACTTAATAGAATAGATGCATCTCTTCACTTAAAAACTGGAGAAGTGTCTATGTCACTTGGAAGAGGAAAACACACAACTAGACTTGTAGAACTTCTTGAAGTAAATGGAGGGTTAATTGCTGATACTCCAGGATTTAGTTCATTAGATATTAACATTGATAGAAAAGAAATTAAAAATTACTATCCTGATTTTAAATTAGATTGTAAATATAAAACATGTTTACATATAAAAGAAGATGGATGTGAAGTAATAAAACAAATAAATAAAAATAAAATACCAAAATGGAGACATGATAATTATGTTAAATTTATGGAGGAAATAAAAAAATGAAAGTAAGTGTATCAGTATTATCTAGTAGTATTAAACCACAAGATATCGTAAAACAGTTAGATAATTCATCTGCTGACTTTATACATATAGATATAATGGATGGTAAATTTGTTGAAAATAAAACATGGACATTTGGAGAAGTAAAGAAATTTACAAGCTATTCACGATTAGCACTAGATGTACATTTAATGGTTAGTAATCCAGAAAAGTATATTGAAGATTATGCTCTTTTAAATACAAGCTATTTAACATTTCACTATGAAGCTGTTAAAGATGTAGAAGAAATGATAAATAATGTAAAAAATTATGGTTTAAAAGTTGGTATTTCTATTTGCCCAAATACAAATGTTAGTGTATTATTTCCATATTTAAAAGATCTAGATCAAGTTTTGATTATGGGAGTAGAACCTGGTCGTAGTGGACAAGCTTTTATTGAAAATACACCAAATAAAATAAAAGAATTAAAAGATGAAATAATAAGACAAAATACAAAAACTATAATATCAGTTGATGGTGGTATTAATGATGAAACAGGTTTTTTATGTAAAACCGCTGGAGTAGATATGTTAGTATCAGCATCATTTATCCATAAAGATGTAATCAACAACACTAAAATATTAAAAAATTTATAATTAGAATTATTGAGTAGTACTTAATAATTCTTTTACTTTATTTTTCACAAATAATTAACAGAGTTTAATGGACTTTTAATAATAAATTTTGTAAAATAAAATTGTGAGGTGATAAGATGAAAAAAATATTAAAAATATTTGCTGTATTTAGTTCATGTATTTTACTTGGTGCTTGTAGTTCTTCAAACTATACATTAAAAGATAATGTATATGAAATTGAAAATACTAAATATGTTTTGAGTGAAGAGAAAACTAATTTGGTAATGATTGAAGTTAAGAATTATGGAATAATGGTAGCACAATTATATCCAGAAATTGCACCAATAACTGTTGAAAATTTTCAAAAGTTAGTTAGTGAAAAATTCTATGATAATTTAACTTTTCATAGAGTTATTAATGGATTTATGATTCAAACTGGAGATCCAACTGCTACTGGTAGTGGTGGAAGTGATGAAGAAATTAAAGGAGAATTTTCTTTAAATGGTGTTCCTAATGATTTATCACATACAAGAGGAATTTTATCTATGGCAAGAAGAGGAGCACCAGAAGGTGAAGAAGAAACTGAAGAAACAATGAATTCTGCTTCAAGTCAATTCTTTATAGTACAAGAAGATTCACAATTTTTAGATGGATCTTATGCAGGATTTGGAAAACTTTTAAATGGTTATGATGTACTTGATAAAATTGCCAAAATAGCAACAGATGAATATGATAAACCAATTGTAGATCAAGTAATATTAAAGATAAGATTTTTGAAAGACTATGAGGAGACAAAATAAAATGATGATAAAAATGGATGGTAAAAACTTAAGTTTAAAAATAAAAGAAGATTTAAAATCAGATTTATATTCATACTTTCAAACACCAGTTCTAGCTGTAGTAACAGTAGGGGATGATGATGCTAGTAAAGTATATGTTAATAATAAAAAGAAAGCTTGTGAATTTGTTGGTATTAGTATGATGCATTTTAATTATGATGAAAATTCTGAAGAAACAGAAATAATAAATAAAATAAAAGAATTAAACGAAGATAAAACAGTTAATGGAATTATATTACAACTTCCAATACCAAAGAAATTTAATGCAAGAAAAATATTAAATACAATAGATCCAAACAAAGATGTAGATGGACTTACTGATATATCAATGGGAAGACTTATGAGTGGGAATTCTTCATTAATTCCATGTACACCTAAAGGAATACTTGAAATATTTGATTATTATAAAATAGATTTAGATGGTAAAACCGTAGTAATAGTTGGAAGAAGTGACTTAGTTGGTAAACCTTTAATTCTAGAATGTTTAAAAAGAAATGCAACAGTAATAGCATGTCACTCTCATACTAAGAATTTAGAAGAATATACAAAGAAAGCAGATGTTTTAATTGTAGCAGTAGGTAAAAAACATTTAATTGATAAAGATATGGTAAAAGAAGGTTCTGTTATTATTGATGTTGGAATTACTCGTGAAGATGGAAAAATATATGGAGATGTTAACCCTAATGTTGAAGAAAAATGTTCATATGTAACACCAGTTCCAGGAGGTGTTGGTCCAATGACTGTATCAATGCTTCTAAAAAACACAGTAACAGCTTATAAAATGATGAATGAAGTAGAGGAAGAAAGTAAAAAATTAGAATTAAAATAGAGTACTATAAAAATTAGTACTCTTTTTAAAATAAAAACCAAACATTTTGAAATGCTTGGTTTTTTACTATCTATTGTAGAATTCAACAATTAGAGCTTCATTAATATCAGCATTTAATTCTTCTCTTTCTGGATATCTAACATAAACACCAGATTTTTTAGCTTTATCAACTGTTACGAATGATGGAATATTAATATCCATATTTAAACATTCATTAACAACTGGATGATCCATTGAAGAAGCTTTAACAGAAACTGTACTTCCAACTTTAACTCTGTAAGATGGAATATCAACTCTTTTACCATCAACTAATATATGTCCATGATTAACAAGTTGTCTAGCAGCTCTTCTAGTTTTAGCAAATCCCATACGATAAACTAAGTTATCAAGTCTGCTTTCTAGTAAAACAAGTAGGTTATAACCATGAATACCTTGCATTTTACCAGCTGCATCAAATGTCTTTCTTAATTGTTTTTCAGAAAGTCCATATAAAAATCTTACTTTTTGTTTTTCTTGTAATTGAACACCATATTCACTAAGTTTCTTTCTACTAGTTCCATGAATTCCAGGAGCAGTAGGTTTACGTCTTAATTCTTTACCAGTTTCAAGAGTAGAAAAACCATATCTTCTTGATTTTTTATACACAGGTCCAGTATATCTTGACATTGTATTTTACCTCCTTTACAAAATATTTGTATTAAAAGGCACTATATTTTTATTATAGGGAGTTTCTATTAGACTTTCGCTTTGGCAGAAGTTACTCATTATTTTCAAGAAACACATTATAACTATATATAGTACTGCCACTTAAATACTTAATAAATTATATAATAAATATATAGAAAAATCAACAAATAAATGGTACAAATAGCAAAAATATGCTATAATTTTAGTACGGAGATGAGTAAAATGGCAAAAAATAAGATGCAAATTAAGTATAAAACTCAAAAAAGAGTAAGAAATAAAGATAAAAAAGAGGAAACTACAGGAGATACAATTAAGTCATTTATGTATACTTTACTTGGTGTATTTGTATTTATGGGAGTATGTTATTTATTAGTAATTGGTATGAAATATTTAGGTGTATTTGAAAGAGGATATACAGCTCCTGTAAAAGGAAGTACTGAAATTGATTATGAATTTATACCAATTGGAACAGTATTTAATAGAAGTGATAAAAATTATTTCGTATTATTTGATAATTATGAAAGTGATTATACTAGTGATCCATATATTAATTATTTGATAGAAGATGAAACTATTCCTGTATATAAAGTAGATATGAGTAAAAAAGAAAATAGTAAATATAAAAGTGAAGAAGCTAATAAAAAAGCTAAAAATGTGAGTGAACTTAAAATAAATGATATAACTTTAATTAAAATAACAAATGGTAAAATATCATCATATATTATAGGTAGAGAAAGTATTGAAGAGTATTTAAGTAAATGATTAAAGAGTTAAGTAAAATTTGTGAATTAATAGAAACCGCTAGTTTAAAAGACTATAATACATTTAGATTTGATTGTAGTTGTTTTGCTATGATTAAACCAAATAATGAGGGTGAACTAATAGCTGCATATAAAATAATTAAACAAAATAATTATAAATATTTTGTTATTGGTAATGGATCTAATATAATTCTTCCTGAGTATTATGATGGAATAATTATTAGTTTAGAAAAATTTAATAAATATGAAATTAAAGATAATATTTTATATGCAGAAAGTGGTTGTATGATAAATAAACTTGCAACAGAAGTATCTTACATGGGATATAAAGGATTAGAATTTGCAAGTGGAATTCCAGGTTCTATTGGTGGAAGTATAGTAGGTAATGCAGGGGCATACAATAGTAGTATAAGTGCTGTATTAATTAGTGCTAGAGTATTTGATGGAGAAAAAATTATAGAATTAAATAATAAAGACTTTAAATTTGAATATAGAAATTCAATACTAAAAACTAAAAAAGATAAAATTATATTATCTTGTAAAATTAAATTAGAAAAATATGATAGTGAAAAGTTAAAACAAATAATACTTGAAAATACTAAAAAAAGAATTTTATCTCAAGATTTAACACATCCATCAAATGGAAGTGTATTTAGAAATCCTACAGGTGCTGCAGCTTGGAAACTAATTGATGATTTAGGACTTAAAAATTATAAAATAGGTGGTGCTTATGTTAGTCCTAAACATGCCAATTTTATAGTTAGTGATGGAACTGCTAAAAGTAGTGATGTTATAAAATTAATAAAAAAGATTAAAAAAGAAGTTAAAAAACAATATAATATTGATTTAGTACTTGAACAAGAAATTATTAAATAAAAAAATAAGAATAAAAAAATTAGGTTTCCCTAAATTTATTTATTCTTTTTGTTTGTTCTGATTTCTTTTGTAGAAAGTCTTACTTTTTTACCATTTACTACTACTGTTTGTAAATTAACTTTTTGAGTTTTTTTAGTAGCTTTTTCTGAAAATGGTCTATTTTGTGAACTCATATTTTTTCTATTTGATAAATTTTTTGCCATTTAAACTTGCCTCCTCTTTTTAAGCCAAATATAATTTAACATAAATTTTGATTTAAGTAAAGTGAATTTTTAATTTTATAAAGAAAAAATAGTAAAAATGTAAAAAAAATAAAAATTTTTAACTTTTTAAATAAAAATATAATAAAACAAAATAAACTTAAAATTTTTGTTGATACAAATTTATTTATGTGATAAAATTAAATCGTAGTAGACTAAAGGAGGAAGATTATGGCATTTGAATCATTGAAGAAAATCTTAACAACTGAAGTTGATGAAGAAGATGAATACGAAGAAGTAAAAGAAACTACTAAAACTAGTAGTAAAGAATACAAAAATAAAACTATTTTAGTTGAACCAAGAGCTTTTTCTGAAGCTCAACAAATAGCAGATTACTTGAAGACTAGAAATCAAGTTGTTGTTAATTTTAAAAGAGTAACATCTGATGTATCTAAAAGAATTATGGATTTCTTAAATGGTATTATATATGCAATTGATGGTACTATGGAAAAATTAGGTCCAGGAATTGTTATATGTGCACCAAAGGGGTTTGAAATAGAGGGCAATATAAGTGAAGATGATACTAAAAAAAGTTCAAAAAAAGATGATTTAGGAGATTGGTAAAAATAATATTTTAGAGGTGGAGCATGAGAAAGTTTGATACAGTTTTTCGTGGTTATGATAAATATCAAGTACAAAGTTGCTTGGATGAAATTATCAAAAACTATGAAAGTTTACTTAATAAAAGTAAAAAAACTGAAGAAGAAAATAAAAAATTATTAGAACAAATTTCATATTATCAAAGAATTGAAGATACTATGAATAGAGCAATATATACTGCAGAAAGTGCAGGAGATCAAATTAAAAATAGTGCAAGAAAAGA
Organism: uncultured Bacilli bacterium; assembly: GCA_947628895.1. Classification (GTDB taxonomy): domain Bacteria; phylum Bacillota_I; class Bacilli_A; order RF39; family UBA660; genus CAG-1000. Next base: position 26,517 of record CANRBS010000008.1, on the reverse strand, counting down.
AGCTGAAGCACTAGTAAGTGAAGCTAGACATAATGCAAGTAGAATAATAAATGATGCATTATTAAAAGCAGAAAAAGCTCAAAATCATGCTGACCAATTAAGAAGAAATACCAATATCCTAAAAAGAAGATTAAAACAAATTATTGAAAATCAATTAGAAGTAATAAATGAAATTGATAATGTAGATTTTAGCAAAGTAGATGATAATTATTATTCTTAAAATTAAAGAATTAAAAAGAGGTGAATTATGAAAAATAAAATTGTTGTTGGAGTAATTTCAGCAGTACTTATTGTTACTTTAATATTAGGAGCTATAGGTATATTTCAAAAAAGTGATGAAAATGTAGATTGTAAATACAATTTAAAAAATAGTGATTATAATAAAGAACTTAAATCAATGTGTGAAACAAATAATATAGATTATGCTGCTTATACCACAAAAGAAGAATTAGGTGAATTAGAATTTAATGGATATGATATTGCTCTACATTTTGATTTTAATTATTTTGATAGCATTAATAGTGCAGATACAAATACTAAAAAGAATTTAATATTAAGTTATTTAAATTTTGATAAAAATACTTGTTATTCTAAAAATATAGTTGAAGATGCTATGTCAATTATATTTACAGATCAAAATGATTTAGAAAATATATTTGATAAAGAAGAAATAAGTGATAATTTTATATGTGTTAAAAATATTCAAACAAATAAAGTTATTCAAGATGGTCCTTATTATTTATTAAATAATGATAATATTGTTGAAATTTCAAAAGATAGTGATGGAATATTTTATGCTAAAAATATTGTAGACTATTCAACAAAAGATGCTGCATCTAGTAGAGCAGATGCTATAAATATTGATCAAACAAATATAAATTCATTAATAAAGAAAAAATATTATACTACTGATAATAATAATTATAAACTTTTAAGCGGAAATTTAAATTATAAATTTAAAAATAATGAATTAGAATTAAATGGTAATAATGTATATTTAAGTAATAAAAATGCTGGTATTTCTAAAACTTTACTAGCTAAAAATATAGATAGGGTATTTTTAAGAGAATATGAAGACAATGATGAATTTCAAATGTATTTCTTAGATAAAGATGGAAATGTTTATAAAAATAAGTCAGATCTTGTATATGAAAAAATGAATTTAGATTATAAATTTGTAAATATATATTATGTTAATGATAATTTTCCAGTAGCAGAAACTACTGATGGTAAACTATATAATATACAAGAAAATAAACTTTTTGATACATATGAAAGAAAAGTATATGAAAGAAATTCGTTTGGTGAAGAAAATTATGATAAAGTTAAATATAATTTAAAAATTAACTTAAATGATTATTCTATCTATATGGATAATAAAGATACTAGTTATAAAGTAAAATATTCTTTTGGTGATTATTTATTAACAACTGATAATTATTTATTTAATATAGCTGATGGAAAATTACATTCAAATAATAAAGTTACTAAAATTTCTATAGAAAATATTGCTATTAATGATGTTAATGATATACATAGAATATATATATCATTTGATAATAATGAAGAATTAGTATTATTTGATGTTTATAGTTTATCATAGTAAAATAGAAGCACTTCAAAATTAGTGCTTTTTTCATTTACTAAATAATATAATAAGTGTTAAAATATTATTGAGGTTTACTATGAAATATATTCCATTAAATATTAAAACTGAATATGATTTAATGAATAGTCTTATCAAAATAGATGAGTTAATTTCATTCGCAAAAGAAAATAATATTAATACTCTTGGAATAACTGATAAAAATATGTTTTCTTCTTATGAATTTATAAATAAATGCAAAGATAATAATATTAAACCAATAATTGGAATAGAAATTAATATAAATGAAAGTGATATACTTATATATGCTAGGAATTATGATGGATATATTTCTTTATGTAAAATAGTTACTAAAAGAAATTTAGATACAATAGATTTAGATTTTATTAAACAATTTAATAATGATTTAATTATAGTAGTAAATTATCAAGATTATTCTAAATTTAAAGATTTTATATATTTATTTATTAAATATAAAAATGATACTGAATTACAAACTGCTAAGTTACTTACAGAAAATACAGTTTATATAGATGAAATTAGATATTTTAATTCTAGTGATAAAGAATATTTTAAATATATAAAGTATATAGATGAAAATAAAACTATTGATGAAGAAATTGAAATAGAAGATACGGATTTTAAAAACATAACTGATTCTAGTTATATAGAAAGTACATATAAATTTTCTAATTTAATAAATATTGAACTTAAGAAAAGTGAATATCATATACCAGTATATAATGATAATTCACTAGCATATTTAAAAGCTTTATCTAAAAAAGGATTAGAAAAAAGATTAAATGGAAATGTAAGTGACATTTATAAAAATAGATTAATGTATGAACTTAGTGTAATAGAAAAAATGCATTATGTAGATTATTTCTTAATAGTTTATGATTTTGTTTTATTTGCTAAAAAACATAATATTCTAGTAGGTCCTGGAAGAGGTAGTGGTGCTGCATCTTTAGTTAATTATGCTCTTGGTATAATTAATATAGATCCACTTAAATACAATTTAATATTTGAAAGATTTTTAAATCCTGATAGAGTAACTATGCCAGATATTGATATAGATTTTGATAATCTTAAAAGAGAAGTTGTAATAGATTATGTAGTAAATAAATATGGTAAAACTAAAACAGCAAGGATTATTTCATTTAATACAATGCTTCCAAAACAAATAATAAGAGATGTAGCAAGAGTATTAAAAATGGATAATACTTTAATAGATAGAATATGTAAAACTATTAAAGATGAAAAGAATTTTCAAGTTTTAAAAAATAATCAAGAATTTATGAATATTGTATCAAGAAATGAAAGTGCTCAGAACTTAATAAAAATATGTAATAAACTTTGTGGACTTAAAAAGAATACTAGTATGCATGCAGCTGGTGTTGTAATTAGTGATGTTGATTTGGATACTCTAATGCCTTTATATAAAAGCAATAATGTAATACTTACTGGTTATAGTATGGAACATATAGAGTCTTTAGGTCTATTAAAAATGGATTTCTTATCTATTAAAAACTTAAATACAATATCAAATATAATTAATGATATTAAAAATGATAATATATCTATTGATATAAATAATATTGATTTAAATGATAAAAAAACATTAAATTTATTTAAAACCGCATATACAACAGGAATATTTCAATTTGAAAGTTCTGGTATGAAAAACTTTTTAAAATCTCTTGAAGTAGATAATTTTAATACTTTGGTAGATGCAATTGCATTATATAGACCAGGACCAAGAGAAATGATAAATGAATATATCTTAAGAAAAAAAGGTAAAAAGAAAATAACATATTTAGTTAAAGAATTAGAACCTATTTTAAAAAGTACTTATGGAATAATAATTTATCAAGAACAAGTATTAGAAATTCTAAGAACAATATCAGGTTATACTTATGCAGAAGCTGATATTATAAGGCGAGCAATGTCTAAAAAGAAATATTCAATTATTGAAAGTGAAAAAGATAAATTTATAAATGGTGTAATAAATAAAGGATATGATAAAAGTATTGCTTTAGAATTATATGATTTAATAATTAAATTTTCTGATTATGGATTTAATAAATCACACTCAGTAGTATATTCTCTAGTAGCATTTCAAATGGCATATTTAAAAGTAAATTATACAGTATATTTTATGAAGAACTTACTTAATATGAATACATCTAGTGAAAAACTAAAAGAATATATTGATGAAGCTCATTTACTTCATATTGATTTTGAAAATATTGATATAAATATATCTAGTTATGAATTTAAGATTCATAATAAAAAGCTAGTATTACCATTTAGTATAATTAAATCTATAGCTAGAAATGTTAGTAGTGAAATAGAAGAGGAAAGAAAAAAGAGAGAATTTACATCATTTTATGATTTTATGATTAGATGTTATGGAAAAAGCATTAATAAAAAAGTAGTAATTGCTTTAATTGAATGTGGCGCCTTTGATAGATTTAATATAAATAAAAAACAATTAGTATTATCTTTTGATGAAATAATAAATTATGTAACATTATGTAAAGATTTAAATGTAACATTAGATATAAAACCAGAATTAGTAAATACAAGTGATTATACTGATAAAGAATCTATTGATAATGAAATTAAAAATTATGGATTTTATTTATCACGGCATCCAGTTACTAAATATGATAGAAGTAATATGATAACACTTAAGAATTTTAAAAATTATTTTGATAAAGCTATAACTACTATTTTATATGTAGAAAGTATTAATACAATTAAAACTAAAAATAATGAAAAAATGTCTTTCTTAAAATTAAGTGATGAATATGATTTAGTAGAAGGGGTTATATTTCCAGAACAATATAAAAAATTAAATGAAATAACTAGAAATAATATATATAAAATAACCGCGAGGGTAGAAAGAAGAAATAATACATATCAATTAATTATATATAATATGATATTACTTAGTTTATAAAATTTAAAATAGTACATAATATTAAAGGTGAATATTATGTACTATTTAACTATATTTTTCTTTTATTCAATACTTGGATATATTATGGAAACCTCTCTTTCCTTTTTAATGGATGATGGATTTACTAGTGGTATTCTTTATGGACCTTGGACACCACTTTATGGACTTGGTGCCTTGATAATTATATTTTTATCAGAAAAATTGTTTAAAAATTTACATATGAATAAAATAGTTGAAACAATAATCATATTTTTTATAGTAACAAGTATTTTAACATTACTTGAATATATTAGTGGAAACTTAATAGAGAAATTACTTAATATGGTATATTGGGATTATAGTGATTTACCATTACATTTTGGAAAATATATATGTTTACCTATAAGTTTAATATGGGGAATTTTGTCAATTATATTTATTTATATAATTAATCCGCTATGTAAGAATATTATTAAGAAAATACCAAATTTTATAACAATAATTATTTTTATATGTTTTATTGCTGATATAATACTTTCAATTATAGTTAAATTTAATTGAAAAAGATTAATAAAAATGTTATATTATACTATAGTAAGAATAGGTGGAAAATATGGCATTATTAGAAACAATATTTGGTAATTATACAAAAAGAAATAGAAAAAGAATAAGATCAATTGTTGAAGGTGTTAATTCTAGAAGAGAAGATATGATAAGAATGACTCAACAAGATTTTATAAATAAAACTAATGAATTTAGAAGAAGACTTCGCGGTGGACAAACTATTAATGATATATTAATTGAAGCATTAGCTGTTGTAAGAGAAGCTACTAGAAGAGTGACAGGAAAAGAGCCATATGATGTACAAATAGAAGCTGCCTCCGCGATGAATGATGGTATAATATCAGAAATGAAAACAGGTGAAGGAAAATCACTTGTACAGATTTTAATTGCATATTTAAATGCCTTAGAAGCCACTTCTTCACTTGATAAAAATGAATGGACTTCAGTTCATATAATGACTTCTAATGATGCTCTTGCTAAAAGAGATAAATTAGATAATGAAAATGTTTTTAAATTACTAGGACTTTCTTGTGGCTTTGTAACAAGAAAAAATTCAAAATTAGAAAGTAAAGCCGCATATAAGAGTGATATAATTTATGCTACAGCAAGAACAATTGCATTTGATTATTTAGATGATAATGTAGTACTTGATAAAAGTAATAAAGTAATGAGTAGAAAATTTGGATATGCTATTATTGATGAAGCTGATGATATATTATTTGATCAAGCAAGAACACCTTTAATTTTATCAACTTCAAGTATAGATAGTGATAAAACAGAAGATAAAATTAAAAATTATTATATAGAGGCAACTAAATTATTAAATGGTGAACCAAATAGTATAATTCCTGATATTGATCATCCACTTAGAGGATTAGTAGTAGAAAGAAAAGAAGAAAATAATGATTTTTATGAAGATTATTTATATATTAAGGAAACTGGAGAAATTTATTTAAAAGATGAATTAGAAGATAAATTATTTCGAGGATTTGATGAATCTTCTCCTATAAAACAAATAGAATATAATTATATTTATGATGCTATTATTAATTGTATAAAAGCAAAACATTCATTTATAAATGGAAAAGAATATTTACTTACTGATGGAGAAGAAAAAGGGACAAAGAAAATAACATTAATTGATACAAATATTGGAAGATTTAAAAAAACAAGTAAATATGTTGGAGATATACAATATGCAATAGAAGCAAAAGAACAATATGAACTTAAAAAGAATAATTCACCTTATAAATTAAATTTTACTAAAAGGTCTAAAGTTAAAGCAATGATAACTTATCCAGATTTTTTAAAATTATATTCACATGTTTGTGGTATGACTGGAACAAGTGATAGAGAGGAATTTTTAGAATTATATGGTCTTGAAACTTATGAAGTACCAACTAGAAAAGAAGTAAGAAGAAAAATTGAAGAAGAAGAGTTATATGTAAGTTCTAATGATAAATATATAGCTATTGTAAAAGAAATTATAAGATGTAAAAAAGAAGGAAGAGGACAACCTATATTACTTGGAACTACTAGTGTAAAAGAAAGTGAAGAATTATCAAAATTGTTGACAGACTGTGGTATTTCACATCAATTATTAAATGCAAAGAATGAAGAAGAAGAAAATAGAATTATAGCTAATGCAGGACAAAAAAATATGGTAACTATTTCTACTAATATGGCAGGAAGAGGAACTGATATTAAACTTGGTAAAGAAGTGGAAAATGTAGGGTTATATGTAATTGGAACAAGTAAAAACATTAGTGAAAGAATTGATAGGCAATTAATAGGAAGATGTGCAAGGCAAGGAGACCCTGGTAAATGTAAATATTTTATGTCCTTAGATGATGAAATATTATCTTATTGTAGAGGATTAAAAGCATTTAAAAGTTTATATTCTACTGCTAAAGATAGAAGAATAAAAAATGCAAAAATAATAAAATTAGTAAATAAAGCACAAAGTCTTATGGATAGTAAAAATAAACAAAACAGAAGAATAAAAGAAAAATATAATAAAATATTAAACAATCATAGGAATATTATTTATGAAAAAAGAGAAGCTATATTAAATTCAGAGCCAATAGATTTATTAAATTATATAAAATTAAAAGTAATACCTGATTATTGTAAATATTTGATTAGAAACAAATCAATAGATGAAATGGAAGGTCTAGTTGGACATTTAATTGATGTAAGATCTTGCTATTCTAAAAATTCAAATGAATTTTTAAATAAAATGATAAATGCTATGTATATTAGTTGGTATAATGAAAATAAAAATAAAACAGGTGAACAATATGTAGAATATGTTAAAGATATAAGAGTTAAAATGTTAAAAATTATAGATGATTATTGGACAAGTGAAATGGATAGATTAGATGAACTACAAAAAATGCTATCTTATACAGTTTCTAGTGAAGATCCATTAAAAGTATACGAAACTAAAGCTAATTATGAATTTTCTATGGAATTAATGCCAACAATTATGAATGAATTTATGACTTATGCTATGAAACCAAATTTAACTTATGGAAGTTATGAAATTAATAGAAATACTTCTGATTTAACAGATGAATATGGTTATGCATTATAAAAATCACGAAAGTGATTTTTATTTTATCATATTTTAAAATCTATTACATAAATATTACTAAATGGCTAGAAAGAGGGTTATTATGGATAAAACACAAATTTTACAAAGTCTTAATAAAAAATCAGGTGGAGAAATATATTTAGGTGTAGTAGGTGCTGTTAGAACAGGAAAAAGTACATTTATTAAAAAATGTATTGAAACTTTAATTCTTCCTTATATGGATGATGAAATTGAAAAGAAAAGATGTATGGATGAAATACCACAAACTGCTTCTGGTAAAACAATTATGACTATTGAACCAAAATTTGTTCCAAGTAGTGGTGCAAATATAAATATTGAAGGGTTAAATACTAATATAAAATTAGTAGATTGTGTTGGTTTTATAACACCTGATGCAATAGGATATCAAGATGAACTTGGAAATCCTAGAATGGTAAAAACACCTTGGTTTACAGAAGAACTTCCATTTGTAGAAGCTGCTGAAATTGGAACAGAAAAAGTTATTAAAGATCATGCAACTATTGGTATTGTAGTTACAACTGATGGTTCAATTGGAGAATTATCAAGAAGCAATTATGTAGATGCAGAAGAAAAAGTGATAAATGAACTTAAAACTATTAATAAGCCATTTATAGTTATTATGAATTCAATACATCCAAATAGTTTTGAAACAACTAATCTTGTTAAAAGTATGCATGAAAAATATAATGTTCCAGTACTTCCTATTAGTGTAGATGAGATGACAGAAACAGATATTACAAATATTTTAAAAGAAGCATTATATGAATTTCCAATTGACCATATTGAATTTAATATTCCAGATTGGGTAGGGGTATTAAGTCCACAACATCCATTAAAACAAAAATTTATTTCAAAAATGAAAGAATCTATTGTAAATGTTGATAAATTAAGAGATGCTGAAAATATAAATTTAACTTTAGAAGACAATGTAGAAATTACAAAAGCATATATTAGTTCTTTAGATACTGATAATAGTGAAGTGACTATTACACTTGATGCAAATGAGGAATTATATAATGATATATTAAAAGAACTTGTAGGAGCAAATATTTCATCAAAAGGTGACTTACTTAAAGTATTCCAAGATTTAAGTGAAGGTAAAAATGAATATGAAAATATTAAAGGTGCATTAAAACAAGTTTATCAAACTGGTTATGGAATAGTTCAGCCAAGAGTCAAAGATATGGTACTTGAAAAACCTGAAATTATTAAACAAGGTGGAAGATTTGGAATTAAATTAAAAGCTAAAGCAACTAGTGTTCATTTAGTAAAAGTAGATGTAGAAAGTAGTTTTGAACCAATAATAGGTAGTGAAATGCAAAGTAAAGAATTAATTGATCATATAATGCAAGATAAAGATAATCCTGAAAAGATATGGCAAAGTGAAATATTTGGAAGAAGCTTAGAAGCAATAGTTCAAGAAAGCATACAAGCAAAATTATCTTTATTACCTGATACATCTAAATATAAACTTTCACAAACTATTACAAAAATGGTTAATAAAGGAAGTAATAATTTAATAGCAATAGTCTTATAAAAAGACTATTTTTTTTGATTAATTTTAAAAAAAGAAGTGTTTTTTAAAGTTGTGGCTAATTATATATTAGAGGAGGTAAAAATGTATAAATATATTAAAGCATATACACTTGGTTATAATGAAGGAATAAAAGATGCTCTTATTGATAAAGAAAAAAATAAAGTAAAAAAATTTAAAAAAATTGATGAAAAAATAATTATGTCTAAACTTTATGATGTGGCATATATAAAAGGTTATAATAAATTTATAAATATAGAAATAAAAAACAATTAAAAATTTATTAATTAATCTTTATTTTTTATTATTTATTTGTTAAAATATATTTATAAAATAGAGAGGTTGGTTTTTAGTATGCTAGGAAAAATATTGACAATAAGTAAAAACTCTGCAACTTTAGAAATTAATAAAGATGCAACTGAAATAAATGATTTAATAAATTTGCATGTAGTTTTTGAAGATGAAAATAAGAAAATATTAGGAGAAATTGATTCAATAAATGAAGATACAATTAAAGTATCATTTTTAGGTGAACTTACTGAAAATGATTTTATTGGTGGACTTATTAAAAAACCTAGTTTAAATGCTAAAGTAAGAATAATAAATGAACAAGAATTAAAAATACTTACTGGTATTGAAGGAGAAAGTATTAGACTTGGTGTTTCCCCTTTATATAATGATTTTCCATTAAATGTTAGTATTGATGAATTATTTTCAAATCATAGTGCTATATTTGGTAATACTGGTAGTGGTAAAACTTATGGTATATGTAGAATAATTCAAAATATATTTCCTAATTCTAATATTATTCCATATAAAGCTAACTTTTTTATATTTGATTCATATGGTGAATATATAAATGCATTTCAAAGTTTAAATAAAAATAATGAATATTATTCATTTAAAGTAATAACAACTAACTTAAATAAACCTTATGAAAAATTAAATATTCCTGTATGTTTACTTGAACTTGAAGATATTTTAAATTTACTTGAAGCAACAAGTTTTTCACAAATAGCTATGGTAGATTCAGCACTTACTTATGCTAAAATGTTTGCTCGTGAAGATAAAGAGGCCGCTGACTTTAAAAATCATATTTTAGCAAAAGCAATTATATCTATTATGTATACAAATCAAACGGCAGCAAGAATTAGAGATCAAATATTTGAAATATTAAGTGAAACAAATACACCAGAGTTATCACTTGATGCAGAGGTACCTGGTATAGGATTTACTCGTAAATTTAGAAATTGTTTTGATATAGATAGTGAAGGTAGATTTGCAGAACATAAAATTATTAGTGATTATATAAAACAATATATAGATGAAAATAGAAAATGGAATTATGAAGCTGAAGGAGTATATTATTCACTTCATGATTTAGAAGTTGCTCTTAACTTTACATTATATAGTGAAAGATATTTACTTAATGAAGCAATGTATGATTCAGCTATGAGTTTAAAAGTAAAATTACATGATTTAGTAAATAGACCAAATGGTAGTTTCTTTACTGCAGAAGGTTATACAACTGTTGATGAATATGTTAGGAAAATTCAAATTAGTGGTAATAAAAAATGTCAAATAGTTAATTTTAATTTAGAAGATGTAGATGATAGATTTGCAAGAACAATAGTTAAAATATTTGCACGTATGTTTATGAAATTTACAAGAGGACTTAAAGATAGAGCATCATTTCCAATACATATGATTTTAGAAGAAGCACATAGATATGTATTAGAAGGTGATGATAAACAGCTATTTGGATATAATATATTTGAGAGAATTGCTAAAGAAGGTCGTAAATATGGACTTCTACTTATTATAATTACTCAAAGACCAACAGACTTAAATGAAAATGTTATAAGTCAATGTGCAAACTTTATTATATTTAAAATAAATCACCCAGCGGATCTTGAATACATATCCAAAAGTGTACCAAATATGAGTGAAGATATTATAGAAAAACAAAAAACATTACAAGCAGGAACTTGTGTAGCATTTGGAAGAATATTTAAAATTCCAATGATTGCGAAAATGGAGAAAGCAGACCCTCCACCAACTAGTGCTAACTGCGAAGTATATAAGAATTGGATGGTAAAATTAAATAATACTAATCAATAAAAGGAGAGACAATTATGTATGATTTAGGAGCTCATTTTAAAGTAGATTTAACTAAAAGTAAAACCCCAGCATCATATGTTTATAGAGGAAGCAGATATAGAATAAGTATACTTTCTAATACTTTAATAAGGTTAGAATATAGTGATACTGGTGAATTTAATGATTATCCTACTTTTTTTGCAAGTAATAGATCTTTTGGTCAACCAAAAGTTACAGTAGAAGAAGATACAGAAATATTAATTATAAGAAATGATAAATTTATACTTGAATATCATAAAGAAAGACCTTTTATTGGTAATAAATTAGTTCCAGATCAATATTTTAAAGTAACAATAACTGATACAGAAAAAACTTGGTACTTTAATCATCCTGAAGCAAGAAATTTAAAAGGTACGGCTTATAGTTTAGATGATATGAAATCTAATGTTCAATTAGATAAAGGATTATTTTCTTTAGATGGATTTACATCATTTGATGACTCTAGAACACCAATAATTGATCAAAATGGTAATATAATTGCTCCTAACTATAAAAATATAGATACATATTTATTTGTATATGATAATGATTTTGGTACTAGTTTAAGAGATTACTTTAATTTAACGGCACTTCCACCACTTATTCCAAGATATGCTCTTGGAGTATGGTGGGCTAAAAATGAAAGTTATTCTGAAGAAGGTATTCAAAAAATAGTAAATTCATTTAGAAAAAATGATATACCATTTTCAGTACTATTATTAGGAAGTTACTCAAGAGTAAAAAATAAATATAGTGATATTAGTTTTTCATTTGATAAAACAATATTTCCAAATTCACTAGCACTTCATACTTACTTAAATAAAAATCATATATTTTTAGGAACAAATATAAAAACTGAAGGTATTTTAAGTGTAGAAGAAGTTAATCATAAAAATTTTGCTAATATTTATAAAGTTGATCAAGATAAAAACATACCACTTAATGTTTATAATTCTAATTTAATGGATGGATTTTTAAGAGGAATAATTAATCCATATTTAGATAGTGGAGTAGATTTCTTATGGGTAGATGATAATAATAAAGATAATTTACTTAGAGATTTTACAATGAATTATTATTTATTTAAAAATTTCTATATAAATGAAAAAAGAAGACCTCTTATTTTAAGTCGTAATTTTGGTATAGCACCTCATAAATATTCTGTTTTATATTCAGGAGAAACTAATATAAGTTGGAAAACATTAAGATTTTTACCATTCTTTAATGCTACTGCTGCAAATTTAGGAATATCTTGGTGGAGTCATGATATAGGTGGATATAAAGGTGGTAGTGAAGATGCTGAATTATATGTAAGATATATTCAATTAGGAGTTTATAGCCCAATATTGCGTCTTGCTAGTGAGGCAGGTAAATATTATAAAAGAGAACCATGGAAGTGGGATGCTCAAACATTTAGTATAGTTAAAGATTATTTAAATTTAAGACATAAATTAATACCTTATTTATATTCTGAAAGTTATAAATATTCATCTTTTGGAGCTCCATTAATTCAACCACTTTATTATAAATATCCAGAAACTTATGATGAACCTTTATATAAAAATGAATATTACTTTGGTAGTGAGTTATTCGTTTCCCCTATAGTAACTCAAAAAGATACAGTTATGAGTAGGGTTGTTCATAGAATATTTTTACCAAAAGGTACTTGGTATGAATTTAAAACTGGTAAAAAGTTTACTGGCGGAAGACGCTATGTAACATTCTATAAAGATGAAGATTATCCAGTATTTGCAAGAATGGGAGCTATTATACCAATGGCTGTATTAGACCCTGATAATTTAAATGATACGGCACTTCCAAAAACATTAGAAATTCATATATTCCCAGGTAGAAGTAATACATACAAATTATATGAAGATGATGGATGTACAAATAAATATAAACAAGGTGATTTTAAAACTACTGAAATAAATTATTATTATAAAGAAAATGATTTTTCAGTATCAATTGAACCAAAAGATGGAAAAGAAGGAGTTATTCCAGAAAAAAGAAATTATGTTATAAGATTTAGAAATACTAAATTTACTAAAGGTGTTCAAGTATTTAGTGATGAAGTTAATGTAGAATATAAAAGTTATATAGAAGATAATGACTTTGTAATAGAATTTGAAAATATTAATACTACAAGTAAAGTATTTGTATATTGTAAAGGTAATGATATAGAAATAGATGCATCAAGAGCTATTAATGAAGATTTAGAAAGTATCATAAGTGATTTAAGTGTAACTACTGAGTTAAAAGTAGAACTTGATAAAATATTATTTAGTGATATGCAAATTAAAGATAAAAGAATTGCTATTAGAAAACTTGAAAAGAAAGGACTTTCAAAAATATTTATTAAAATGTTCATTAAATTACTTGAATATATAGCAGAAGTATAAAAAAATAAACAAAAAGTAATTGAACTTTAAAAAAATTAATGTTAAAATATCTTTAGCTTTTGTGAAGAAGTAGTAATGATTTAATTCATTATAAGAGAGTTGATTGTCCGCTGAAATATCAATTAATGAATATTCATGAATTCACCTTCATATAAAAAGATACGTATTCCGCGTTAAGGAATTTAAGATGATTAATAGTCATGAATTAAGGTGGTACCACGGGTAAACTCGTCCTTAGTTTATGGCTTTTTATTTTAAGGAGGAAATTAAATGAAAGAGAAACTAGAACAAATAAAAGTTGATGCAGAAGAAGAAATAAAAAATGTAAAAGATGAAAATGCTCTTAACAATGTTAAATCAAAGTATATGGGTAAAAAAAGTGCATTTAATGAAATAATGGCATCTATGGGTAGTTTATCACCAGAAGAAAAAAGAGAAGTAGGAAGTAAAAGTAACGAAGTTAGAAGCTTTTTACAAGAATTATTTGAAAATAAATTAACAGAAATCAAAAATGAAGAATTAAATAAAAAACTAGAAAGTGATAAAATTGATATTACACTTCCTAGTAAAAAAAGAAAATCTGGTACTAAACATCCATTAAATATTGTGCGGGAAGAAATAGAAGATTTATTTATTTCTATGGGATATGATGTAGTAGATGGACCTGAAATAGATACTGATGCAAATTGCTTTGAGTTATTAAATTTACCACCTTCACATCCAGCAAGAGATGCTCAAGATAGTTTTTATATAACTGAAGAAATGCTACTAAGACCTCATACAAGTGCAATGCAAGTAAGAAGTATGCTTGCAAATACAGAAAAGAAACCATTCAAATTAATTTGTCCTGGAAAAACATATAGAAGAGATGATGACGATGCAACTCACTCTCATCAATTTTCTCAAGTAGAAGGTTTAGTTGTAGGAGAAGATATTTCTTTATCTGATTTAAAAGGAACATTAGAATTATTTGCTAAAAAAATGTTTGGAAAAGATAGAGAAATTAGATTTAGAGCAAGTTATTTCCCATTTACTGAACCTAGTTATGAAGTAGATGTATCTTGCTTTAATTGTAATAAAAAAGGATGTTCTATGTGTAAAGGTACTGGATGGATTGAAATACTAGGTTGTGGTATGGTTCATCCAACCGTACTTGAAAATTGTGGATTTGATCATACTAAATATCAAGGATTTGCATTTGGTGTTGGTATTGAAAGAGTTACAATGTTAAAATATGGAATTACTAATTTAAAATTGTTATATCAAAATGATTATAGATTCTTAAAGAATTTTGATAGAAAGGAGATGTAAAATGATATTAAGTAAAAAGTTTATAAGTGATTATACTAATATTAATAAGATTGATTTTAAAGAATTTGCTGATAAAATGCTTAAACTTGGAAATGAATATGAAAGTATGGGACCACTTATTAATGCAAATAAACTTGTAATAGGTGAAGTTGTTTCTTGTAAAAATCATCCTGAGAGTGATCACTTACATATTTGTAAAGTAAATATTGGAACTGAAGAATTAAATATCATTTGTGGAGCTCCTAATGTAAGAGAAGGTATAAAAGTAATAGTTGCTTTAGATGGAGCAGTTTTACCAGGTGGAACTATTAAGAAAACAAACATTTTAGGTATGGAATCAAATGGAATGATTTGTTCTATTGCTGAACTTGGAATTGAACATAAATATCTAAAAGAAGAAGATATTAATGGAATACATGAGTTACCACTTGATTCACCAATTGGAGAAGATGCTATTAAATATTTAGAATTAGATGATGAAATAATTGATTTTGAATTAACTGCAAATAGAGCAGACCTACTTAGTATGTTAGGTCTTGCATATGAAAGTGCTGTAATAACTGGTGAAAAAGTAAACTTACCTGATTTAACTTATGAACATATAGATAAAAATATAAACGATTTATTAACTCTAAAAGTTGATACAGATAATTGTTTTACATTCTTACTTAAAAGAGTAAATAATATTAAAATAGAAGAAAGTCCATTATTTATGAAAAATAGATTAATGGCATGTGGAATTAGAAGTATTAATAATGTAGTTGATATTTCTAACTATGTAATGTTAGAAACAGGACAACCACTTCATTTCTATGATGCTGATAAATTAGGTAAAGTTATATCAGTTAGAACCGCAAAAGATGGAGAAACTTTAGTAACTTTAGATAATCAAAGTAGAATACTTACAAGTGAAGATATAATTATTACTAATGGTAAAGAACCAATTGGTCTTGCTGGAGTTATGGGTGGACTTGATACTGAAATAGATGAAAATACTAAAAATGTAGTAATTGAATGTGCTATATTTAATCCAGCTAATATTAGAAAAACATCTAAAAAATTAATTAGAAGTGAAGCAAGTATTAGATATGAAAAAGGACTTGATGTTAATAGATGTTATATGGCTGTTGAAAGAAGTTGTAATTTACTTTCTAAATTCGCACATGGTGAAGTATTAGATGGTAGAATTGAATATAATACACTTGATAGAAATGAAAAAGTTATTAACATTACACTAGATAAAATAAATAGTGTTCTTGGATATAATTTAACAGATACTGATGTAAAAACTGTATTTGAAAAATTAAATTTTGAAGTAGAAGTTAAAAATCATAAATTTAGAGTAGTTGTACCAACTAGAAGAACTGATATAAGTATTGAAGAAGACTTAATAGAAGAAGTATCTAGAGTATATGGTGTTGATAATATTAATAGTACACTTCCAGTATTTGAAAGTACACCATCAATTTATAATAATAGAGATAGAGTAATTAGAAATGAAATGATAAGTTTAGGACTTAATGAAGTAATTACATATTCATTAATTAAAGTAGATGATGTATTTAAATTTACTAATGATGAATTTGGACTTATTAAAGTATTAGATCCATTAAGTGAAGATAGAGTAGTTTTAAGACATAGTTTAATTACATCTTTGTTAGATGTTTATAATTATAATAAATCAAGAAATATAAAAGATTTATCTATATTTGAAATAGGTAGAGGTTTTAGTTCTATAAATGGTGAATATATAGAAGAAAATAAACTTGCATGTTTACTTACTGGAAATTATATGGAAGGACTTGATAAAGAATATTATGATTTTTATACAGTAAAAGGTATAGTAGAAGAATTACTTGATTATTTAGGTTATAAAAATAGATATTCATTTGTTTTAGGTGAACTTCCAGAAGAAATGCATCCAACTAAAACCGTATATATTAATGTATCTGGAAAAATTGTTGGTTTAATGGGAGAAGTACATCCTAAAATATGTAAAGATGAAGTATATGTTGTTGAAATTAATTTAGATACATTATTTGAAAATAAAACAGGTAGAATGAAATATAAAGAATTTTCTAAATTCCCAGGTATTTCAAAAGATGTTGCATTTATTCTTTCTAAAGAAGTAACAAATGATCAAGTTATTTCTACTATTAGACAAGCTGGTGGTAAATTATTAAGTAAAGTAGAAGTATTTGATTATTATGAAGGAGATAAAATAGATACAGATAAAAAATCTATAGCATATAATTTATACTTTGAAAGTAATGATAAAACATTAAGTGATGATGATGTAAATCCATTATTTGATAAGATAATAGAAAATGTAGTTAAAAAACATACCGCAATTTTAAGAGACAAATAGTCTCTTTTAATTTGTCTTAATAATGTAAAGTATTTAAAAAATAATAATAAAACTATTGATATATATAAATAAAATTTGATATAATCAATACATAAAGATAGGAAAACCTATAAGGAAGGAAGAGTGAAATATGAAAAAGAAAGGATTTACATTAGTAGAATTACTAGCAGTAATAGCAATCTTAGCAATCTTAGTAATTATAGCTTTACCAAATGTACTTGAAATGTTTAGAGAAGCAAAAGAAAATACATTTGTAACAGAGGCACAAAAAATATTACAAACAGCAAAAACACAATATGTAAATGATTCAATTAACGGAAGTGGAGTTGGAGTTTGTTATTCAAGTGCTAGTACAAAACATCAATTAAAACTTGATGGAAAATCAATGAATTATTATGTTAAATTCTCAGCTAGTGGTGATGTAGTACATTTCCAAGTATATGATGAATCATATCAACTTGAAGCAGGTAAAGCTGATGGAACTGATCCTATTAAAGTAGATAGTTTAGTTTCAAGTAAAAATAAAGCTGATGGTAAAACAAATTCTGTTCAATATGCTAATTTAGAATTAGCTACTTGTGCTGATTAATAGTAATTAACTTAAGTAAAAACTTAAGTTTTTTATTTGCTAAAAAATTGTAAATTAAATTATAATTTATTATAAAATATTGACACACAAAAAACATAAATGATATAATTTCTATATGATAGGGAAAACTCCTATAAGAAAGGAAAGTGAAAAATGAAAAAGAAAGGATTTACATTAGTAGAATTACTAGCAGTAATAGCAATCTTAGCAATCTTAGTAATTATAGCTTTACCAAATGTACTTGAAATGTTTAGAGAAGCAAAAGAAAATACATTTGTAACAGAAGCACAAAAGATATTACAAACAGCAAAAACACAATATGTAAATGATTCAATTAATGGAAGTGGAGTTGGAGTTTGTTATTCAAGTGCTAGTGCAGGTCATCAATTAAAACTTGATGGAAAATCAATGAATTATTATGTTAAATTCTCAGCTACTGGTGATGTAGTACATTTCCAAGTATATGATGAATCATATCAACTTGAAGCAGGTGATGCAGAAAATGTAAAAGCTATTAAAGTTGATGATTTAGTATCAAGCAAAAATGCTGCTAATGGTAAAACAAATTCTGTTCAATATGCTAGTTTAACATTAGCTGCTTGTCCAGCTGAATAATTAAATTTATAAGTTTTAAAGATAAATCAAAATAATTTAATTATTTAAATTTATCTTTTTCTTTTGGTAAAAAAATTGTAAATTAAGTTATAATTTATTATAAAATATTGACACATAAAAAATATAAATGATATAATTTTATATATGATAGGAAAACCTATAAGAAAGGAAGAGTGAAAAATGAAAAAGAAAGGATTTACATTAGTAGAATTACTAGCAGTAATAGCAATCTTAGCAATTTTAGTAATTATAGCTTTACCAAATGTACTTGAAATGTTTAGAGAAGCAAAAGAAAATACATTTGTAACAGAAGCACAAAAAATATTCCAAACAGCAAAAACACAATATGTAAATGATTCAATTAGTGGAAGTGGAGTTGGAGTTTGTTATTCAAGTGCAAAGAATCCATTAAAACTTGATGGAAAATCAATGAATTACTATATTAAATTCTCAGCTGCTGGTGATATAGTACATTTCCAAGTATATGATGAATCATATCAACTTGAAGCTGGAAGTGCATCTAATAGTACAGCAATTAAAATTGATGATTTAGTATCAAGTAAAAATGCTGGAGGATCTAAATCAGCCTCAGCTCAATTTAGTGATCTTGATGAAAAATTGGGAACTTGTAATTAATTAAAAATGCTATCTTTTAAAAGATAGTTTTTTTTAGGTAAATATTATGTAAAAAAATTAACAAAGTTAATAAAATATATTAGGTGGTTTAATACTGCCATAATAAATTAACTTTTGGGGGTAAATAAAATGAAAACACTAAAAAAAATGAAACAATTTGTATCAGATAAGATACAACAAATAAAAATAAATAAATAATATCATATTAATAAAAAAATTAATTATAATGATTGTTTATTAAATAAAAATATTATATAATAAACTTGTAAGTGAGGGAAAATATGATAGATGAATTAGAAATTAAAAATAAAATGAATAAAGTAATAGAAACATTAGAAAGTAGATATACAACAATAAGAGCTGGAAGAGCTAATCCTAATATTTTACATGGAATTATGGTTGATTATTATGGAGTTTTAACTCCAATTCAATCTCTTGCAACTATTTCTATACCAGAAGCAAGAGTGCTTTCAATTAAACCATTTGACAAGTCTGCTCTTAAGAATATAGAAAAAGCTATTCATGAAGCAAATTTAGGTATAGCACCAACTAACAATGGTGAAGTAATAATGTTAACTATTCCTGAACTTACAGGTGAAACAAGAAAAGAATATGTAAAACAAGCAAGTACAATGGCAGAAGAAGCAAAAATTGCTCTTAGAAATATAAGACAAGATGAAAATAATAAAATAAAGAAAAATGAAGAATTAAGAGAAGATGAAAAAGATTTATGTCTTGAAACAGTACAAGATTTAATAGATAAATATAATAAAATAGTAGATGATAAATTTAAAGAAAAAGAAAGTGAACTTACTAGTATCTAGTAAGTTTTTTAATAAATATAGCATAAATTTATTAATATTTAGCATAATATTTAATGGTGAATAGTTATGCTTATGAATAATAAATTTAGTACTAAAAATAAATTACTATATAAAATGAAATGTATTAATACTAGAAATCAAGAATACTATGAGCTAGAAGATGATGAGTATAATAAAATTGAAAAATATAGTGATAAACAAAATAATAAAAAAGTGAAGAAATAATAAAACATTCACTTTTTTTATTTTCTTTGTTATAATAATATCGTTAGAAAGAAGGAGTTTTATAAAATGAAAATATTAAGTGTTAATGCAGGTAGTTCTTCTTTAAAATTTACTATGATAGAATTACCAGAAGAAAAAGTAATGATTAGTGGGACTTTTGAAAAAATAGGTCTTGATGATAGTTTTTATACTATTAAATATAATGGAAATAAGGATAAAAAAGAAGCTAAGTTAGAGAGTCACACTGATGCTGTTAAAATTTTATTAGAAGAGTTAATTAATTATAAAGTTATTAAATCTTATGATGAAATAGATGGAGTAGGACATAGAATTGTTCATGGTGGAGATAAATACACAGAAAGTGTTATTATAGATGAATCCGTTTTAAAAACTGTAGAAGAGTTAACACCTCTAGCACCACTTCATAATCCAGCAAATTTAGTTGGTATTAGAAGCTTTATGGAAGTATTACCAGATACTAAAATGGTAGCTGTTTTTGATACTGCATTCCATCAAACTATGCCTAAAGAAGAATATCTATATGCTCTTCCATATGATTGGTATAAAAATTATGGAGTTAGAAGATATGGTTTCCATGGTACAAGTCATAGATACATTGCAACTAAAATGAATGAATTATTGGGAGAAGATAGAAAAATTATTAGTTGTCATATAGGAAATGGAGCTAGTATATGTGCTATTAAAGATGGTAAAAGTATTGCTACCTCTATGGGATTTACTCCAATTGCAGGTGTTATTATGGGTACTAGATGTGGAGATATTGATGTAGGACTTCTTCCATATGTAATGAGTCAAACTAAAGAAAAATTTGATGAAGTTATGAATGACTTAAATAAAAAAAGTGGAGTACTTGGTTTAACTGGTGTATCTAGTGATATGAGAGATGTAGAAGAAGGATACAATAATAAAGATGAAAGATGTATTACTGCACTTAATATGTATGCAAATAAAGTAGCTGAATATATATCAATGTATAATACTAAATTAGAAGGTGCTGATGCTATTGTATTTACTGCAGGTGTAGGTGAAAATAGTGATTTAATGAGAAGTTTAATCATTAAAAGACTTTCATTTATGGGTATTAAATTAGATGAAGAAAAAAATAGTCAAAGAGGAATTGATGGAGAAATTAGTAGTGATGATTCAACTATTAAAGTTTATGTAATTCCAACTGATGAAGAATTAATGATAGCAAAAGATACTTATAATTTAATAAATGAATAATTAAAAATAGAAAAGAGAATATAATGAATAATATTTACAAAGCAATTTATAATGAAATAAAAAAATATAAAACAATTTATATAGCAAGACACATTGGACCAGATCCTGATGCTTTTGGAAGTCAAATGGCTTTAAAAGAGTCTATTAAAATTACTTTTCCTGAAAAAGCCGTTTATGCAGTTGGAACAACAGTATCAAAATTTAAATATTTTGGTAGAGTTGATAAAGTTACAAATTTTGATTATGAAAATAGTTTATTAATTGTAGTTGATACTCCTGATAAAAGAAGAGTTGATATTGAAAACTTTGAATCATTTAAAAATTTAGTAAAAATAGATCATCATCCAAAAGTAGATACATTTAGTGATGTAGAATATATAGATGATACTGCATCTTCTGCCAGTGAATGTGTATTAAAACTAATAGAAAATACAAAATTAAAAATGAATGAATTAATTGCTAGTGATATATTTATAGGTATAGTAAGTGATACTAATAGATTTTTATACGGAGTTAATTATGAAACATTTGATTTAGTATCTTCACTTATAAAAAAATATAAATTAAATATAGAAGATTTATATAGAAAATTTTATTTAAAACCACTTAGTGAAGTAAGACTTATGGGATATATTGCTTCTACTTTAAAAGTAGATAAATATGGCTTTGCACATATAGAAATAGATGAAGATGTAATTTCATCTTTTAATGCAGACTTTTCTTCAGCTTCAAATATGATAAATGATTTTAATAATATTAATGAAGTTATAGTGTGGACTTTTGTTTCAAAAGATGAAAAAAATAATCAATATAGAGTAAATATTAGAAGTAGGGGACCTGTTATAAATGAAATAGCAGCTAAATATCATGGTGGTGGACATAAATTTGCAAGTGGAGTTAGAACAGAAGATAGAAGTGTTGTTGATAACTTATTAAAAGATTTATCTAATTGTTGTAAAGAATATATGGAAGAAGGTGAAAAACATGGAAGTAATTAGTGTTAATGAACCAATAATTGCAGTTAGAATTAGTCAATATCCAGATGATAAGAAAAGTGAGTTTTTAATACTTGGTAGAAGTAATGTTGGTAAGAGTAGTTTTATAAATACAATTATAAATAGAAAAAATATGGCAAGAACTAGTAGCAAACCAGGAAAAACTCAAACATTAAATTTTTATCTTGTTAATAATGAATTTTATATAGTAGATGTTCCTGGATATGGGTATGCTCAAACAAGTAAAAAACAAACTGAAAAATTTGGATTAATGATTGAAGAATATTTAAAACAAAGACAAAATTTAAAACATGTTTTTTTACTTATAGATTATAGACATAAACCAACTGAAGATGACTTACTTATGTATAAATTTTTAAAGTATTATAATCTTCCTGTTACAATAATATGTACTAAATATGATAAAGTAAATAGAGGACTTAGAGAAAAGCAAGATGAATTGATAAAAAAGACTTTAGAACCTGCTTTAGGAGATGAAATATTAAACTTTTCTAGTATAAGTAAAATAGGAAAAGATAGAGTGTATGAAATAATAGAAAATATTCTAAATAAAAATGCTTGAAAATATATCTTATTTCTATTATAATGTATATAGAATAGAGGTTATTTATATGAATAAAAAAGGTTTTACTTTAACAGAATTACTTGTAGTTATAGCAATTATTGCTGTATTAAGTTTAATTATAGTACCTAGTGTAATAACAATTAATAATAATATTAATGAAAGACTAAGAGCAGAAAAAATAGCTTATATTGTATCTGCAGCAGAATTATATGGAAGTAATAACGAAGAAATATTTAATGGTATTTCTGAAGTTGAAGTTTATGTTTATGAATTAATTGAATCAAATTATTTAACAGTTGATGTTACTTCAGGTAAAGATGCATGTGTTGGAAGTTCAAAAGGTCAAACAGAAAAAGGATGTATGATTGATCCTGTTAGTAAAGAATCTATGAATAATGAAAAAGTTATTTTAAGAAAAGAAAGTATTGGTATAGCTGGTACATTTAGAGATACACTTAGTGGTGGTGGATCTGGTGGAGGCGGAACTCAAACAGAAATACCAAAATTAGTAGATTCTATATGTGATGGATTTAATAACAAACAATTTACAGGTCAAACTATGACTGAAAGTGGTAATGTTGTAAGTTGTCAATGTAATGCAAATAATACTGGACTTGTAGCAAACGGAGTAGAAGTAGATGCTTGCATTATATCTGGTGATAATGTTAATAATTATTTAAAATATGGTAGTTCTAAAGCTAACTGGAGAGTATTAGGATTATATAAATTAGATGATGGTTTACATGCAAAAATAATTACTAATGAAGCTATTTAACAATAAAAATCAAGAAATTTCTTGATTTTTTTTTAAAAGCTAACTTATTTTTAAGTTAGCTTATTTCACATAATTTATCTTCTCTAATTCTTCTAATTGTGCTTCCAAGTGACCTTCCTAGTTCATATAAAGTATTAAGTCCTCTTATAATTGCATTTAAGAGTGTTGCACTTATACTTTCACCACCTCCATAAATGTTTAATAATTCTATATCGCTAATCACAATCTTCTGGTCTATAATATCCATCAATTATACCTATAAAAAAAACAATTATTCCAATTATTATACCACCAGCAATTATTTTTGAACCACCATATATAGTCAATAATTCATTATTATCAATCATAAACCTTACTCCTTTCTAATTTATATTTATCCTTGAATAAATTAATTATTTCTTTTTTATGTGAAATATAAATAATAGTTCTATCATGATAAATACAAAATATTTTATTAATTATCTCTTTTTCTTCATTTAAACCAACTTCGCTTAAAGCTTCATCTAGAATTAAATAATTACTATTATTTAGAAGTGCTCTTGCTAAAATTATTTTTTGTTTTTCACCACCAGATATATTAAATCCATTATCTTCAATAATAAAATTATTTCTTAATTTTTTACTATCTCTTAAATATTTTAAATTACAAATATCTAATATATTTTCATATTCTTCATCATTTATATTTCTATCATAAATTATATTATTTTTAATCGTATCATTATTTAAATAGTTATTTTGTGAAACATAAGTTATATTATTCATTAAATTAAACTCAATGTCTTTAATATTTATATTATTAATGTATACTTCTCCTTTGTAATCTTCTAAATATTTAAGAATTATTTTAATTAATGTGCTTTTACCACTACCACTTTTACCATATATTAAAAATTTACTTCCATATTTAATTTCTAAATTAATATTTTCAAATAAATTATTTATTTTATTATGAGAGTAGGATAAATTTTTTATAATTATATCTCCTTTTAAATTATAATTACTTTCTTTATAATTAATACTTTTCATAATTAATAAGTCATTTATTCTTCTATATATGTTATTTAAATAATTAAAATTTAAACTTAAATCTAATATATTTTTTATTGGTTCATTAAAATAATAAATGATTGAATTATATAATATAAATTCTCCTATAGTCATATATTTTTTATAAACATAAATAATACCTATAAATATACATAAAATATTAGTTATATCAACAATAATATTTTTTAGTAATTCTTGTGTATTTAATTTACTATTAAAAGAAATTGTTTTATTTATATAGCTTTTAAATTTAATTTCAAGTGACATTACTTTTCCTTTAATTAAATTTAGATTTTTATTTACTTCATAACCATTAATACTTTCACTTAAATCTTTACTAAACAAAGCATCACTTATTAATATATTTTCAACTTCATAAATAAATATTCTTTTATAAACAATAACTATTAAAAAATATAAAACTAATTGAATTAAATTAATAATAAATATTTTGTGGTTAATAATTAATAGTATTATCATACTTATAATTATTAGTATAATATCCATTGAAATAGTAACAATAATTTTAGTAATTAAATCTTTAAATAATTTAACATCATTAATTCTATTAATTACTTCACCAGTAGATTTATTTTTAAAAAATTGATAAGGGAGGGCAAAAAGTTTTCTTATTACATCTATATTAAATTTAGAATAAAGATTATTTTCTACATCAATTAGTGATTTATTTTTAATGTATAGTAAAGTGTTTTTTAATAAAGAATTTAATAAGAATATAATAGTAATAAAGCAAAATATTGTATAGTTAAAATTAGGTATAATTTTGTCAATAGATATAGAGGTGAATAAATTACTAATGACATATAATAATGTAATAATTATAGATAATATTATTATTTTAATAATAGTATTTTTTTCTATTTTTATATAGTCAAACATAAATTCAAATAAATTTTTATGATTAGAACTTTCTTTAAATTCTTTAATTGGAAATATTACAATAGCCGTATTTAAATAAATCATTTTAAAATCATTTTTATTCATTTTATATATGTTTGAAGAGGGATCCATTATTTCTAAATATTTATTCTTAATTTTATATACTACTATAAAATGATAATTATTATTTTTCCTTACATGACATATTATTGGAAATTCTACATTATTATTAATAATATTTTCATAACTATAATGAATACCATAACCATCAAATCCAAATTCTCTTGCACCATTTATTAGGTTAAAAGCATTTGTTCCTTGACTATCAGTTTTTAATATGTAAGATAATTCATCAAGTGAAACTTCATAATTATAGTATTTCATTATTGAAAGTAGACATGCACTTGCACAGTCTTTTGAGCTATTTTGCTTTACTATTAATTTTTTATTCATTTTGTCCTCCTACTATATAATTAGCCATAAATTATAAAAACACTTCTTTTTTTGAAAAGTTATGTTAAACATAATGACTGATAAATAAAAAGGTGGTATAATTAAAATAGCCAAACAAAAGATAAAGGAAGGAGATATC
>CANRBS010000007.1 GCA_947628895.1 uncultured Bacilli bacterium | reverse complement strand
CCTTCCTTTATCTTTTGTTTGGCTATTTTAATTATACCACCTTTTTATTTATCAGTCATTATGTTTAACACAACCTTCTATAAAAAAAACTCCTTATTAGGAGTAACTAACACAAATGGTGACCCGTACGGGATTTGAACCCATAAATGCACGCGTGAAAGGCGTGTGTGTTAACCGTTTCACCAACGGGCCAAATAAATGGTGGGCCTGAATGGACTTGAACCATCGACCTTTCGCTTATCAGACGAACGCTCTAACCAACTGAGCTACAAGCCCAAATAAAGCCTTTTTTCTTGGTTTCTTTATCATTTTATAATATTTTTATGCTTTTTGCAACCATTTTTTAAAAAAATTTGATATTTTGTTAAAATAATTGCAAAAAATACTTAAATATAGTATCATTATTATGAGAATAGGAGGGAAAACATATGTCAGTTGCTACATCAAAGTTAATTCTTAGAATTGTAATAATGATATGGTCACTATCACTTGGAAGATCTATACTTATTATGTTAGGTGGAAATAAATTATTTAAAAAAGCATCAAAAGGCGAAAAAACAGCTTTTTATCCTATTCTAAATTTATTTACAATGTTAGAAATTGTTGAAGTATCAACATTTTTTGGAATATTATTCTTTATTCCAGTTATAAATTTAATAGCTTTAATTCTTATGTCATATAAATTAGGTGTAGTATTTAATTGTAATACTGGATATAAAATTGGACTTATTTTATTACCAATAGTTTTTTATCCTATGTTATCATTTAGTAATAAGCAATATAAAGTAAGTGATGAAGAATATTTTAAAGCTCTTGATAATGCAAGAGGTGAAAAAATTAGTTTAATGACTGATGTTAATGTAGAACCACAAGCGGCTCTTGCAAATGAAGAAGAGGCAATAACAACTATAGATTCAATTTTTAAAAGTGAATTTGATATGATAGAAGAACCTGAAAAGTATAAAGCAACAAAAATAGATATATTAGCAGATAATACTAAGGAAGAAGATATTAATAAACCTGCTTATGTAGAAGAAGCATATAAACCTGATCCAGATGAAAATAAGCCATCTATGAGTATAGAAGATTTACTTAAGAGTGAAAATGAAATGAAAGAGGCAAAACAAGAAGTAAAACCAAATGAAAATATAGAGATTCTTGACTTATAAAAGTGTAAAGTAATGTTTACACTTTTTATTTTTTTTTGTATAATGTTTAAAGAAGATAAGGTGAAAAGATGGCAGAATATAATGAAAAATCAATTAAAATATTAGAAGGACTTGAAGCAGTAAGAAAAAGACCTGGTATGTATATTGGTTCTACTGATAAAAGAGGTCTTCATCATTTAGTATGGGAAATTGTTGATAATGCAATTGACGAAGCTATAAATGGTTATGGAAATAAAATAACAATAACTCTAACTAAAAAGGGTAGTGTTATAGTAAAAGATGAAGGAAGAGGTGTTCCAACAGGAAAACATCCTTCTGGTAAATCTACACCAGAAGTTATTTTTACTGTATTACATGCTGGTGGTAAATTTGAAAATTCAGGATATAAAGTATCTGGTGGACTTCATGGTGTTGGTTCATCTGTTGTTAATGCCTTATCAAAATGGATGAAAGTAACAATTTATAGAGATGGTAAAATAAATGAAATTTCATTTAAAGATGGTGGAAAAGTAGACAAGCCATTAACTGAAATTGGTAATACTAAACAAACTGGTACTACTGTAGAATTCTATCCTGATGAAGAAATATTTGGAACTGCAAGATTTAGTTATACAACTATATGTGAAAGAATGCAAGAAAGTGCTTTTTTAATCAATGGACTTACAATGGAAGTTATTGATGAAGAAGATGAAAAACAAAGTGTATTTTGTTATGAAAACGGTCTTGTATCTTTTGTAGAATATATAAATGAAGGAAAAGAACCATTACATAAAGTAATAAGTTTTAATGGTGAAAAAAATGGTATTGTTGTAGATATAGCACTTCAATATACTGATAGTTATAATGAAAACATATTGTCATTTGTAAATAATGTTAAAACTATTGATGGTGGTACTCATGAAGTAGGATTTAAAACTGGACTTACTAAAGTATTTAATGATTATGTTAAAAAGAATAATCTTTTAAAAGGAAGTGATGCTCTTGATGGAAGTGATACAAGAGAAGGACTTAGTGCAATTATAAGTTTAAAAGTACCAGAAAGTTTACTTCAATTTGAAGGACAAACAAAAGGAAAACTTGGAACTCCTCAAGCAAGACCCGTAGTTGAAAGTTTAGTTTATGAAAAACTTAGTTATTATTTAGAAGAAAATAAAGAAACAGCATCCTCTATAATGGATAAAGCACTTAAAAGTAAAATAGCAAGAGAAGCTGCAAGAAAAGCAAGAATGGATGCTAGAAATGGCAAAAATAAAAGTAAAATAGAAAAGAATTTATCAGGGAAACTAGCACCAGCTCAAAGTAAAAACCCTAAAATTAATGAATTATTCTTAGTTGAGGGAAATTCTGCAGGTGGATCTGCTAAAGGTGGAAGAGATAGAAAATTCCAAGCAATTTTACCTCTTCGTGGAAAAGTTATAAATGCTGATAAAGCAAGTATGGATGAACTATTTAAAAATGAAGAGATAAATACAATGATTTATACAATTGGAGCAGGTGTAGGTCAAGATTTTGCCGTGAGTGAATCTAATTATGATAAAGTAATAATTATGACAGATGCTGATGTTGACGGAGCCCATATTCAAATATTACTTTTAACATTCTTCTATAGATATATGAGACCATTAATTGAAGCAGGTAAACTGTTTATAGCACTTCCTCCATTATATAAAATTGATTATGGTAAGAAAAGATTTTATGCATATACAGATGATGAATTAAATGAAATAAAATCACAAAATACAGGTAAAGCATCAATTCAAAGATATAAAGGTTTAGGTGAAATGAATCCAGAACAACTATGGGAAACTACAATGAATCCTGAAACTAGAAGCTTAATTAGAGTAAATATTACAGATGCAGCACTAGCAGAAAAAAGAGTAAGTGTATTAATGGGTGATAAAGTTGATCCAAGAAAAGAATGGATTAATGAAAATGTTGAATTTACAATGGAAGACGATTATAGAAATTAGTAGGTGAAATATGAAAAACGATATATTAAAAAGAATTCAAGATTTTGCTTTGGAAGAAATAATGGGTGATAGATTTGGAAAATATGCTAAAGAAATTATTTTAGATAGAGCAATACCTGATGTAAGAGATGGTTTAAAACCAGTTCAAAGAAGAATTTTATATGCTATGTATAAAGCAGGTAATACTTGGGATAAAGGATATATTAAATGTGCAGCAACAGTAGGAGATGTTTTAGGTAAGTTTCACCCACATGGAGACTCTAGTGTGTATGATGCAATGGTTAGAATGAGTCAGTGGTGGAAACAAAACACAATACTAATTGATATTCATGGTAATAATGGTTCTATGGATGGAGATCAAGCAGCAGCTTATCGTTATACTGAAGCAAGACTTGCTCATATTAGTGAAGAATTACTTGGAGACCTTGAAAAAAATACTGTTAAATGGGCACCAAACTTTGATGATAGATTTTTAGAACCAACTGTTTTACCAGCTAAATTTCCAAACTTACTTGTAAATGGATCAAATGGTATAAGTGCAGGATATGCAACTAATATTCCACCTCATAATTTAGGTGAAATAATAGATGCCACTATTAAAAGAATAGATTCACCTAACTGTAGACTTGATACTATATTAGAAATAGTAAAAGGACCAGATTTTCCAACAGGTGGTATAGTTGAGGGAAGAGAAGGTATAATTGATGCATTTACTACAGGTAGAGGAAAAATAATTGTTAAAAGTAAAACTGAATTTAAAAAAGAAAAAGGAAAAGAACAAATTATAATTACAGAAATTCCTTTTGAAGTAAATAAAGCATTACTTGTACAAAAAATAGATTCACTAAGAATTGATAAAAAAATAGAAGGAATTTCTGAAGTAAGAGATGAAACAGATAGAGAAGGTTTAAGAATAGCAATTGATTTAAAAAGTGGTGCTAATAAAGAATTAATATTAAATTATTTACTTAAAAATACTGATTTACAAGTATCATATAACTATAATATGGTTGCAATTGTTAATAGAACACCTAAAACACTTGGTATTATTCCAATAATAGATGCTTATATTGATCATTTTAGAGAAGTAATTACTAAAAGAACTGAATTTGATCTTGCCTCTTATCAAAAAGAATACAATATTGTATCTGGTCTTATTAAAGCAATATCTATTTTAGATGATGTTATTAAAACAATTAGGGCTAGTAAAAATAAAGTAGATGCTAAATATAATTTAGTTGATAAATATAAATTTACAGAAGATCAAGCAGAAGCAATAGTAATGTTACAATTATATAAACTTACTAATACTGATGTTGTAGTACTTGAAAAAAGAAGTGAAGAATTAAAAGAATTAATTAAAGAATGTGAACGGATTTTAAATGATGAAAATGAACTTAAAACCGTTATGAAGTCAGAACTTAGAGAAATTAAGAAAAAATATGCAGAAGATAGAAAAACAGTTATTAAAGATGAAATAACTGATATTAAAATAGATGAACTTGATATGGTTAGTAAAGAAGATTATATAGTTTGTGTATCTTCAATTGGATATGTTAAAAAACATTCAATTAAAATGTTTACTGCTAATGAAAATGAATATCCTGCGGTTAAAGAAGGAGACTATATAGAAGGATTATATAAAGTAAATAATTTAGATACTATATTACTATTTACTAACTTAGGTAATTATTTATATGTACCAGTAAGAGAAATAAGTGAAGCTAAATTTAAAGATGTTGGTACTCATATTTCAAATTTAATTAAAGTAAGTGATGGAGAAAAGATTATTAAGTCTATCGCAGTTAATAATTTTGATGAATCCCTAATCACTTTATTTACTAAAAATGGTATGGTAAAAAGAGTTCCACTTAATTTATTCCAAGTTTCCCGCTATACAAAGCCAATTGCTTGTATTAAATTAAAAGATGATGATGAACTAGTTAGTGTAAGTAGAACTATGGCAGATGATGTTGTACTTATTAGTAATGATGGATATGCTCTTAAATATAAGGCAGATGAAATACCAGTTTTAGGTCTTAAAACAAGTGGTGTTAAATCAATGAAATTAAATGCTAAAAGTAGAGTAGTAAGTGGATTTGTAGTAAGTGAATTAAAAGAATATTTAAGTATATTTACAGATAGAAATACTGCTAAAAGAATACATATTAATGATATAGAAGCAACATCAAGAGCTAAAAAAGGATCTTTAATTATTAAAAGTCCTAAATCAAAAACTTATACTGTTATTAAAGCATTTAATACAAGTAGTAAGAGTATATTTGGTATAGTTGATAAATCTATTGGATATATTAAATCTAGTGATATTAGTATAATGGATAAATCATCTACAGGTAATACATATACTAAAAAGAATGTTGATACCGTATTTGTAGTACCAAGACTTACTGATATAACATTAGATGAAAGTAAAAAAGAAGAACCAAGTACAAAAGAAATAAAGAAAGATACTAGTAGTGAAGAAAAAGCAAAAAAAGAAAAATCTAAAAAGCAAGAAAAACAACTTACTATGAGTGATTTCTTTGAAGAATTCAAAATATAAAATGGAGAAAATTATTTTCCTCCATTTTTGAAATAAAAAATAATAAATTTAGCATAATATTAGAAGTAAAGGAAGTGTCTTTATGAAACCATTAGTAACAATAATAATTCCTGTTTATAAAGTAGAAGAGTATTTAGATAGATGTGTACTTAGTGTAGTAAACCAAACATATGATAATTTACAAATAATTTTAGTAGATGATGGAAGTCCAGATAATTGTGGTAAAATTTGTGATAAATGGAAAAAGAAAGATTCAAGAATAGAAGTTATCCACAAAAAGAATGGAGGACTTTCTGAAGCTAGAAACTTTGGTCTTAGAAAATCTAAAGGTGAATATGTATTATTTGTTGATAGTGATGATTGGATTTCAATTAACATGGTTGAAAAAATGGTAACTACAATGATTAATGACAATGCTGATATGGTAATTTGTGATTATTTTAGTTTTTTACCTGATGGACAAATAGAAAGAAAAAAACCATTATATGAAAATAAAGTTTTTACAGTAAAAGAAGCTATAATTGAAACTTTAGAAGACAAGCAAATTACTAACCATGTATGGAGAAAATTATATAAAAGAAAATTAATTCCTAAAGATGTATTTCCTGTAGGTAAGAATTATGAAGATACTTATGTTTCAATAGATCTTTATAAACCATGTAAGAAAATTGTTCATATAAGAGAACCACTATATTATTACTATAGAAATGATTTAAGTATAACTAAAACAATAACTTATAAAAATTGTAAAGATAGATTAGATGCATATAACTATAGATATAATTGTATTCTAGAAGAATATCCTGAATTAAAAGATATTGCTAATAAATATAATGAAATAGTAATTAATAATATACTTACAGAAATGAAATTAAATAAATTTATTAAAAGTGAATTGTTTTTTAAATTAAAATATAATTATAAAAAGAAAAAGAAAAATTTTAAAAGAAATATTAAAAAAATGAGATCACGTTTAGGACTTGTTAAAAAATGTTTACTCACTAAGGGTAAAAAGTTTTATATTTTTGCAACACCTAGTTATGGTAATTTAGGAGATCAAGCATTACTTATAGGGGAAGATATATTTATTCAAAAATATTTTAAAGAATATAATATAATCCATATACCTTTATTAAAAATTGACTCATTTGTATTACATGCATTAAACTTAATAATAAGAAGAAAAGATTATGTATCTATTCAAGCTGGTGGAAATATTGGAACATTGTATTCAGGAATACATAATGAACAAGAAAAAATAATTAGAATATTAAGAAGACATAAAATAGTTATTTTCCCACAAACATTCTATTATAGTAATGATAAGGAAGGTAAAGTTGTACTTAATAATACTAAACAATTATATTCTAAATGTAAAAATAACTTATTAATATGTTTAAGAGAAAAAGAATCATTTGATTTTGTAAATAAAAATTTTAAAGATAATAAATGTTTATTAGTACCTGATATGGCATTTAATATTGATACTTATAGTAAAAATGTTAAAAGAGATAAAGCATTATTGTGTTTAAGAAGAGATTTAGAACGTACTATGACATTTGAAAATCGTGCAAAATTAATTTCTATTTTAAAGAAACATTTTGATACTATAGAAGAAGGCGATACTCATATAGGGTATAATTTAAAAAATGTAGAATCAAAGCCAGCTGTTTATGAATTATTAGATAAAATGGTATCTTCAAAATTAGTTATAACTGATAGATTACATGGAATGATTTTTGCCTCTTTAACTCAAACACCATGTGTTATATTATTAAGTAAAAGTCATAAAATAAAAGGTTGTTATGAATGGATTAAACATTTAGATTATATTTGTATTGTTGAAAACATAGATGATTTAGAAAAATCAATAAATAAAGTAATGAGTGTTAAAAAGCCAAAATATGATATTAAAAATTTAACAAAAGAGTTTGATAATTTTGCAAAAGAATTAAAAAAATTTAATGATTAAATATAAAGTAGTTAATTAATTTAACTATTTTATTTTAGCCATTTGTTTGACTTTTTAGTGATTTTATGGTATAATTTAAAAGCTTTTTAGAGTAGATACATATTTGTTTTTAAAGGGGGTTAAAATATGTTTGATTTTAGAACTTTAGAAGAAGATAAAAAAGTATTATATAGTACTGATTATTACTCAGGAGAGTATAATCATGAATTTTATATAAAAAAAGCTATAGATGATGGATCTAATAAACCTAAATTCTATATAAGAGCATATTCTAGAATAAATGGAGAATTAGTACCACAAGGTTATATATATTTCTATTTAGATTATGAAAATAAAACAAGTGATTTTATTGGAGTTAAAGTTTTAGAAGACTTTAGAAATTTAAATATAGGTTCTCTTTTAATAGCCTCTTGGATTGATTTATGCTTAAATAATGGTTTTGATATTTTAGGATTAAATAAAAAACAAAGAAAACCATTCTTACTTTATATGTTAAAAACTTATGGATTTGATGTTAAAAATAAAAAAATGTATGATAAAAGAGATGATATTATCACATTATGTAAAAATACTGATAAAGAAGATTTATCAAAAATATTAATATTTAAAAGTCCAAAACATGAATTTAATTTTAAACATACAAATATTTATAAATCAGATAATTATGTAATTAGACATGATTATAAAGGATTAATAATGTTAGATCATATAATATTGCCTCTTCAAGATTCTATTGTAAATCCAGTTGAATATAAACTTCAAGATTATGAAATTGCTAAACTTAAAACACAAATGGTTTTAAGTAGGCATAAAAAATAGGTATGTAGAAATACATATCTTTTTATTATAAAAATACTTGTGTGATGTTTTAAATTATAATATAATGTAGTTATAAGTAAGGAAGGAAGTTTATTTTTATGAAAAAATGTTTTTATTTATTATTAATTGGGGTTTTATTTTTACCATTTTCAGTATTTGCTAAGTCTTATACACTAAAAGATCTTTCTATTTCTATGGATGATTCATCTTGGTATGTATTTACAAGATATAATATAATTAATAATCCAAAACTTAATGAACTTGGAGTTAGTTATGATTATTTAAATAATTTTATGACTACAAATGATATTTATTTGGATTCTCTTAAATATAATGAAAATGATAAAACAAATATGATAGAATTATTTGTAGCAATTAAAAAAGTAGATAATGTTAATAATTTACATACTTATAGCACTAGAGAAATGAAAGAGTTTGGAGAAGAAATAAAAAATAAATTTAAAGCAGATAATTATGATATTTATTCATCTGGTAAATATAAATATATTCATGTTAAATATTATGATTCTGCTACTTCAATTAATGTTGATGAATATTATACTGTTATGAATGGATATGGTTATTCAATATTAGCTCAAAAATCAACACCACTTTCTAATGCTGATGAAGAAGAAGTAAAAGATATTATTAATACAATAAGTTTTAAGTATAATTCTGAATATGAAAAAAGTTCAAGTAATAGTATTTTGGTACATGCTTTAATAGGTGGAATTGCTGGTGGACTTGTTGCTTTAATAGGTGTTGTAATTAGTAAGAAGAAAAATAAAAAACAAAAAAATTTAACAGATTCTAATATGTAAAATAATGACAACTATAAATTAGTTGTTATTTTTTTAATATATATATATATAAAAGTTTAAAGAATATTTGATACCTTGTTTAGATATATAATGACAATAGAAATATTGAGGTGATTATACAAAAATGTTTACAAATGATAAATAGTTTAAATATTAAATATCCTGCAAATTCTAATCCAATACTATTTTATATACCAAAAAAGCCCATAATATAGAATTATGAGCTTTTTGTTTATACATATGGGGCGAAATAAGGGAATCGAACCCTTGCATAATGGGACCACAATCCACCGTGTTAACCACTTCACCAATTTCGCCATCTCAAAGTCCGTCATTAATATTAGCATAAATTATTGATTTAGTCAATTATTTCCTTAAAATTTGTTTTGTTTTCCTAATGTGAAAAATATTCACTATCAATTTAATCATAATTAAAATATAATTATTTTTAGGAAGTGATATTATGGTTAGTAAAATATCTAAATTTATAAGTGAACAAAGAAAAAATAAAAATATGAGTCAAGAAGATTTAGCAAAACTATTAAATGTAGATAGAACATTAATTAGTAAATGGGAGCATGCTGTATGTATACCTGATATTGATATGTTAAATAAATTATCTAATATTTTTGAAGTTAAATTAACTAGTATATTACAAGATAAAAATATTAATAGTGATAAAGATATTGAAGTGCTTTTGGAACAGGAAAAAAATAAATTAGAAAAACAACATAAAAGAAAGTTATTTAAAATTATTATACCTATTAGTATATTGATTTTTATACTAATAATTTTACTTATTAAAAATATTTATTTTGGATATACTATTAAAACAATAAAATATAATTATGATTATGAAAATCAAAAGTTAAATATTGGAGTTCCTAAATTATCATTTATGATGAAAATAAATGAAAGAAATATATCATTTAAAAATTTTAGGAATGTAAATACTTTAGAAAGTGAAATAAAAAAATATTTAAAAACATTAAAATATTCTGTATGTAATGATACAATTTATTATTATAATAAAGATAATGATTATTCAATAATAGAATATAAAGTAAAAAATAATATTTTATATAGTAGTATTTCTTATCAAATATCTATTGGAGACTATTGTAATACACAAAAAATGATAATGTATCAAGAATATTTAGGTGGACTTTTAAGAATAAGAGGAATAAATGAAAATTTAATGTCACTTAATGGAGATATATTAAATCCTACTAAAAATGATATAAATAAAATAGTTATTAATTTATTTGATAAAATTCCAAATAATGAAAGTAATGAGTTTAGAATTATTTTAAGAGTAGCAAAAGTTAATAAAAATTTAAAATTTGATTATATAGAAGAAAGTAATGGAACTTATGAAATTAAAAATGGTAAACTAATTTATTATAGAGATAATATTATAAAGAAAAGTAATGATATAAATATACCAAATATTTCTATTTTTGATATTAAAGATAATAAATTAATACTTGAAAATAATTATTTATCTAAATATATAAGTAAAGTAGAATTGTAATAAAAAATTGTAAATCACTCATACTAATAAAGAGTGATTTTTTATGAGTAATTTAAAAAAGTATAATTCAAAAAGAGATTTTAATAAAACAAATGAACCAAGTGGAAAAGTAAATAAAAAAAGGAGTAAAAAATTAAGATTTGTAGTACAACATCATATTGCTAGAAAAGATCATTATGATTTTAGATTAGAATTTGATGGTGTACTTAAAAGTTTTGCTGTACCAAAAGGTCCATCATATAATACAAAAGATAAAAGGCTTGCTGTTAAAGTGGAAGATCATCCACTTTCATATAGAAATTTTGAAGGATGTATACCAAAAGGTGAATATGGAGCAGGGTGTGTTATGTTATTTGATGAAGGATATTATGAAGGAATAACTAAATTTCCAAAAAACTTTAATTTTAAAGTTATTAAATTTAAATTATATGGTAAAAGATTAAAAGGAAAATGGGCACTAATTCACTTTAAAGATGATAATTATTTATTAATAAAAGAAAAAGATGAATATAATGAATTTAGTGATATTAGTAAAATTAAAACTAGTATTAGAACTAATAGAACTATGAAAGAAATAATAAAAGATGAAAATAATAAAAATAAAATTACTTCAGTAAAATCCGCGGTAGTAGAAGATATAGTATTAACACATCCTGATAAATTAATATTTAAAAAAGAAAAAATATCTAAATTAGATATAGCTTTGTATTATCATAAAGTATCTAAAAGAATGATACCACTTATTAAAAATAGAATAGTTAGTACTATTAGATGTCCAAATGGAAAAGAAAAATTTTTTATGAAACATTTAAATCCTCAAAATGAAGGTATTGGAAAAATTAATATTAAAAATGATTCTAATAAAAAAGAAGATTATTACTATATTGAAAATAGTAGTGGATTAATTAGTGAAGTTCAAATGAATAGTTTTGAGTTTCATACTTGGGGAAGTAGTGTTAATAGATTAAATACTCCAGATATAATGGTATTTGATCTTGATCCTTATGAAAAATTAGATATTGATAAATTAAGAGAAGGTGTTAAAGATTTAAAAAGTATTTTAGATAAACTTGGATTAAAATCATATTTAAAAACAAGTGGTGGTAAAGGTTTTCATGTAGTTGTACCAATTAAAAAGAAAATGACTTGGAAAAAATTTAGAGAAACATCTAAGCAAATAGCCGACTTAATGGAAGAAAAATGGCCAGATAAATATACAAGTAATATGAGAAAATCTAAAAGAAAAAATAAAATATTTATAGATTGGGTAAGAAATACAAAGGGCTCTACTAGTGTATGTCCATATTCAATTAGATTAAGAGATAAATGTAGTGTATCTATGCCAATTAGTTATAGAGAACTTGATAAAATAGAACCAAATGAAATAGATATTAAAGAAGCAATAAAAAGATTAAAAAGAAAAGATCCATGGGAAGATTTTTTTGATTAATTAATCTTTTTTTGTTGACTTTCTATATATATATATAATTATAGAAGAATAAACTTATTAAAAATTTAAAATTTAGTATAATTTTATAAGAAAATAGGTAGGAAGGGAAGTTTATGATAGAAGTAAAAGATGTTAAAAAGAAATTTATTAAAAATATTTCTAAAAAAAAGAAAATTGAATTTTATGCTGATAATGGCATAACTTTTACCGCAAAAGAAGGTGAAGTTGTTGGAATTTTAGGGCCAAATGGTGCTGGTAAAACTACACTATTAAGAATAATCGCAGGAATTATGCAACCTACTAGTGGAGAAGTTGTAATAGATGGTCTTACATATGCTAAAAATGAAACAGAAATTAAAAACAAAATAGCATTTTTAACTGGTAATACTAAATTATATAAAGATATTTCACCAGTAGAGTTATTAAGAATGTGTGGAGAATTTTATGATGTTCCAGATGATGTATTAAATAAAAGAATAGAAGAAATAGTTAAAAAATTTAATATGGAAACTTTTAGAGAACAAAAAATATCAAATTTATCAACAGGGCAAACACAAAGAGTTAGCATTTCTAGATGTCTTGTACATAGTCCAAAATATTATATTTTTGATGAACCAACAAGTGGACTTGATATTATGTCTAGTCAAGTAATATTAGATTTTGTAAAAGAAGAAAAAAATAATGGAAAATGTATTTTATATTCTACACATTATATGGAAGAAGCAGAAAATATTTGTGATAGAGTTATCTTAATACATCATGGAGAAATCATAGCAACAGGTTCTGCAAAAGAAATAGAAAAGAATACTAATACAACAAATTTGCGAGATGCATTTATGAGTTTGATTGGTGGTGTAGAAAATGAAATTTAGAAATATATTTTTAATATTAAAAAAAGAAATTAGGGGGATATTAAGAGATAAAAAATCTTTAACTAAAATGATTGGACTTATATTTATAGCACCAATCTTTGTATTCATTATGACTTTTTTATTTAATAGTATGATGAGTGATGATAATACAAATGTTATGGGAGTTAATTATGACATAAATATGAACGAGCAAAGTATTTTATCAGAGTTAAATTTTGAAACTAAAAAGTATAATAGTAAAGAAGAGTTAGATGAAGCATATAAAAATGGTGAAATAGATTTATATATTTTAAAAACAGATAATAAGTATGATTTATATGCAGATACTCTTAATATGTCTAGTACTACTGTTGGTCAAAGTGCAATAGCTTATTTAGAAAATTACAATAGATTTTTATCAGAAAATTATTTAATAAGTGAAGATATTGAACCTGAAGATGTTTATAATATTATTAATTATGAAATACATGAAATTAATGAAGAAAATACTAATAGTAATTATTATGCAAATTCTATAATTCAAATTTCAATACCTTATATAATTTTAATTCTTGCCTCAATAGTAATGATTTGTACAGGTGATTTAACTGCTGGTGAAAAAGAAAGGGGTACACTAGAAACATTACTTACTTTTCCACTTAAAAGTGAAGAAATTATATTTGGTAAATATTTAGCTATATTTTTAACATCATTAGTTGGTAGCTTTGTTTGTTTTGCAATATGTATTGCTTCTTTAAAAATAGTAACAATGAATTTTACTGAACTATTTGAAAATGTAGTATTCTCAATTACATTTGGAAAAATATTATTAACATTAGTAATTTTATTATGTAGTGCTTTAATTTTATCAGGTATAGGAATTGCACTTGCTAGTAATGCTAAAAGTTATAAAGAAGCTGATAGCTCACTAGCATCATTAAATTTTATTTCTATGATTCCTATGTTTTTACCAATGTTTGGTGTTAAGACAAATTTAATATTAACATTTATACCAGTTATATCACAAGGTATGATACTTAATGATATTTATTCATCAAATATAAATATTACTTATTTAATTATTATGTTTGTATCATCAATTATATATATTGTTGTATTAATAATGTTAATTTCAAAACAATATAAATCAGAAAAAGTATTATTTTCATTATAGGTGATATTATGGACAAGAAAAAAATAATAAAAATAATAAGAGATATATTAGTGTTCATCGTAGCTATTGGTGTAAGCTATTACATATTTTCTGATAAAGGCCAAATTAATGATTATTATACTTATATAAATAAAGATTTATTTGATAAAACTGAAATAAAAGAAGATGAATATGGATATAGTAATTTTACTTTAGCACAAGATAGAGTTGATGATAAAACTAATGATATTATTGATGAATTAAGAGCTAGTAATACTAATCCTAATTTAAATGTACTTTATAATAATATTATAAATGAAAATGAAAGAAATAAATTAGGACTTAAACCATTACAAAAATATATTGATAAAATAGATAATTCAAAAAATATTGATGAATTTATAAATAATTCAATTGAAATAGAAAATACATTAGGTATAGATATATTTATGATGACAACTGTTGGAAGTGATTTTAAAGATACTTCTAAAAAAATAGTATATCTTTATCCAATAACTTTTGATTTTGAAGTAAATGCTGATTATTATGTAAATGAAGATTATAGTAGATATTTAGCTTTAATTAAACAATATAGAATTAAATTATTAAAATTATATGGTTATGATAAATATGAGGCAAAAGAAATATCAAATAAATTAAATGATTTTTATAATGATATTGCGGTAAATTCAAAAACAAGTGAAGAGTTAAATGATGTAGATAATTTATATAATATAATTACTAAAGATGAATTACAAAAAATATATACTAATCTAAATATAAATAAATATTTTAAATCTATGAAAATAGATAATCAAGAATATTATAGTATTGTCGATAAAGAAAATTATGAAACATTAAACAAATATTTAACAAATGAAAATTTAGATTTATTAAAATATTATGTAAAAACTAAATTATTAGAAAATTTATCACAATTTACATCTGTTGAATATTCAAAATTAATGAGTGATCTTCAAAATAAATTACTTGGTATAGAAGATGAATATGATATTGAAGATGATGCAGTGACTTATGTAAGTAGTTATTTTGCAAATGATATCGATAAAATATATGCAAATAAATATTTTACAAAAGAGAATAAAGAATTTATTGAAAATATGATAAATGATATTCTTTCATATTATGAAGATAATTTTAATAATATAAATTGGTTAAGTAAAGAAACAAAAGAAAAAGCAATATTAAAATTAAAAAATATGAAAGTTAATGTAGGATATCCTGATGAGTTTGATAATTATAGTAGCTTATATAATTTAAAGACTTATGAAGAAGGCAGTAATTTAATAGAAAATATTATTAATATAACTTCAGTATTAAATGATTATTATTTGAATAGATTAAATAATAATACCTCATCATGGGATTTTTCATTAACTACTGTTAATGCATATTATAATCCACAAGATAATTCAATTAATTTTCCTGCTGCTTTAGTTGAAATGTATGATTTAAATAATTCATATTATGAAAATTTAGGTAGTATAGGTTTTGTAATAGCTCATGAAATAACACATGCTTTTGATAATAATGGGTCTTTATTTGATGAAAATGGAAATAGAGTAGATTGGTGGACAAAAGAAGATTATGATAAATTTAAAAATTATCAAAATGATGTAATAGAATATTATAATAATTTTGAAGTTTTAAATGGAATGTATGTTGATGGTAAAAAGACAGTTGGTGAAAATATAGCAGATTTAGGAGCTATAAATTGTATAGTTAATATTAGTAAGAAAAAAGGTGC
Organism: uncultured Bacilli bacterium; assembly: GCA_947628895.1. Classification (GTDB taxonomy): domain Bacteria; phylum Bacillota_I; class Bacilli_A; order RF39; family UBA660; genus CAG-1000. The sequence continues at coordinate 20,852 of CANRBS010000007.1, read as the reverse complement.
CACTAATGAAGAGTATAAAAAATTATTTTCATCATATGCTAAGTTTTGGGCAAGTGAATATATAGATAGTTATACTAAAATTCTATTATTACAAGATACTCATTCACCAGATAAGATTAGAGTAAATGCAGTATTATCATCAAATGATAAATTTTATGAAATATATGATATAAAGAAAAGTGATGATATGTTTATTAGTGAAGATGAAAGAGTAAAAGTTTGGTAATAAATTAAAATTGAACTCAAATGAGTTCTTTTTTGATATAATTAATTTGGTGATTATATGAAAGTATTAACAATAAAAGAACCTTATGCATCACTCATAGCAAATAATTATAAAAAGTATGAGTTTAGAACATGGAAAACTAATTATAGAGGACCTATATATATTCATGCTAGTAAAGTATCAGCTAAAAATATTGATAATTTTAAAAAATATAATTTAGATTATAAAAATGGTTATATTATTGCTAAAGCAAATATTACTGATTGTATACTAGTAGATAAAAAAATGAATGAAGAATTAAAAAAAATAGATAGTGTAGTATACTGTGATGATTATACTAACTGTTATGCTTTTAAAATAGAAACCGTTGAATTATTAGATAAACCTATTAAAGTAAATGGAAAATTAGGACTTTGGAATTATGAAGAAAAATAATTAAATATTATTATAAAAAAGTGTTATACTAATATAGTAGGAGTAAATGTAGTATGAAAGAAAAATTAACTATTAAAAATATTATACTTTTAATGATATTAATATTTATAATATGTGTATTTTTCTTTCTTTTATTTGTAAGACCAAAACTAATTTTAACTTATAATAATTTAAATATAGATAGTGAAATAACTGTTGAATTAAATAATACTTTTGATATAAAAGCTCATCTTGAATATTTGAATAAAGATATGAAAAATAAAATTAAAATAAATGGAAATGTTGATGTAAATAAAGTGGGTAGTTATGAACTTATTTATACTGCTAAAATATTTATTTATAAATTAGAAAAGAAAATTATAGTAAATGTTATTGATAAAATACCACCAACTATCTCTTTAATTGGAAATACTGAAAGTAATGCATGTAGTGTAAATAGTTATGTTGAAGAAGGATACACTGCACTTGACAATTATGATGGTGATATAACTGATAAAGTAGTAATTGAAAATAATGTTAATGAAAGAATTTATAAAGTTAAAGATTCTTCTAATAATGAAGTGAGTGTCACAAGAAAAATAAATATTACTGACACTTTAGGTCCTACTATTAAACTTAAAGGTAGTGAAAATGTGTATGTCATACAAAATGGTACATATAAAGAAAGTGGTTATGAAATAGTAGATAATTGTGATAGCAATATTACTAATATTAAAATAGAGAATAATGTTAATACTAAAGAAGTTGGAGTATATACTATAAATTATACAGCTACTGATTCAAGTAATAATACTAGTACTATTAAAAGATATGTTTATGTTTATAATCCAAATACTGCAGTTAATATGAATGGTAGTGAAAAAGGTGTTATATTTTTAACATTTGATGATGGACCATCTACATATACTAGTAAAATATTAGATATACTTAAAAAATATAATATTAAAGCAACATTTTTTGTAACTAGTAATGGAAGTGATAAATTAATTAAAAGAGAATATGATGAAGGTCATACAGTAGCACTTCATACGGCAACTCATAGTTATAAAAAAGTTTATGCCTCTGTAGATGATTATTTTAAAGATTTAGATAAAGTAAAAACTAGAGTTAAAAATATAACTCAAGAAGATGCAACTATTATTAGATTTCCAGGAGGTTCATCAAACACAGTAAGTAAATTTAATAAAGGTATTATGACAATTCTTACAAATGAAGTATTAAATAGAGGATATCATTATTTTGATTGGAATATTAGTGTAGAAGATGCTGGAAGCTGTGCTAATAAAAAGAGTACTTCTGATAAAGAAAAATGTATATATAATAATTTTGTAAAAGGATTATCTAAAAATAAAATGAATGTAGTACTTATGCATGATATTAAATCTTATACAGCTAATAAACTTGAAGATATGATTAAATTCGCGATATCTAAAAATTATACATTTGATAAAATTACTATGGATACAACACAAATACATCATAAAGTTAATAATTAATGTGATAAAATCGTGAATTTTAAATTATTATTTGTATCAATTAAAAATATATGATATAATTTATTTGCCAGTAAAAATGTTTTGTTTGAAGGAGGTAATATTATGAAGAAATTATTAGTAGCTATTTTTACAGTTTTATGTTTTGTACCATTAACAGTATTTGGTAAAGAAAACGAAAAAGTAAAAGTGTATATTTTTGAAGCAGGAGGATGTCCTTATTGTGAAATGCAAGTTGAATATTTACAAAAATTAGATTCTTACAATAAAAAATTTGAAATTGTAAGAAAACAAGCTTTTGTAGATCATGTTGATTGGGAACCTGGAACTGATTATGATTTAGGTAATAGTGTTGCAGCTGCATTTACTGCTGCTGGTATGCCTACTGAAATGAGTGGTACACCTTTTGTTGTAATTAGTGATTTATATGCACAAGCAACTTATAGTGAAGACTTAGAAAGCATTATTGATCAAGCTTATGAAGAAGGAGACAAAGATGTTGTTCAATGTATAGCTGATGGAAAAACTAATTGTATTAAATCAGCAGATAGTAGTTCAAATGATATGAGTGCACTTGTATTAATTGTAATTGGAGTATCACTAATAGTATATATTGTTAAATCTGAATTAGATAAGAGAAAAATTTTAGCTGCTATTTATGCTAAAAAAGCAAAATAATAGAATATAATTTAACAGAATAGAAAATATTCTGTTTTTTAATGCAATAAATAATGTTATAATATTTTAGAAAGCGAGGATTTATATGAAAAACATTATAGTTGGTCAATCAGGTGGACCTACTGCTGTTATTAATTCAAGTGTAGCAGGAGTATATAAAAAAGCAAAAGAACTTGGAGTTAAAAAAGTATATGGAATGGTTCATGGTATAGAAGGATTTTTAAAAGAAAATATAATAGATTTAGATGAATACCTTGATAATGAAGAAAACTTTGAATTATTAAAAAGAACTCCTTCAGCATTTTTAGGTAGTTGTAGATATAAGTTACCAGTTGTAGAAGGAAATGAAGAAATTTATGAAAAAATATTTGAATTATTAGACAAATATGAAATTGATACACTTTTTTATATTGGTGGAAATGATTCAATGGATACAATTAAAATGTTAAGTGATTATGCAAAAGATCATAATAAACATCAATTATTTATGGGAGTTCCAAAAACTATTGATAATGATTTAGGTATAACTGATCATTGTCCTGGATATGGTTCTGCTTGTAAATATATAGCAACAAGTTTAAAAGAAATAATTAGAGATAATTCATCATTTGGAGTTGAAAAACCAACAATTTGTATTGTAGAAATAATGGGAAGACATGCAGGATGGTTAACAGCTGCTGCTTCTTTATGTAAAGATAATGATTGTGAAGGTGTTGATGCTATATACTTACCTGAAGTTCCATTTGATTTAGATAAATTTTTAAATAAAGTAAAAACTTTAGCTAAAAAGAAATCTAGTGTTGTAATTGCAATATCAGAAGGAATACAAACTAAAGATGGAAAATTTGTATGTGAACTTAATGATGATGATAAAAAAGTAGATGCATTTGGTCATAAACAATTATCTGGTTCTGCTAGTACTCTTGCAAATATTGTTGCAAAAGAAACAGGACTTAAAACAAGAGCTATTGAATTTTCTACACTTCAAAGAGCAGCTACTCATTTAGCTTCCTTAACTGATATTAATGAAGCACAAATGGTAGGAGAAAAAGCAGTAGAAGAAGCAAATAATGGTAAAACAGGTATGATGGTAATATTAGTAAGAAATGATAGTGAAGAGTACTCTTGTACTACAGATATTTATGATATTCATAATATTGCTAATGTTGAAAAGAAAATACCACTTGAATGGATAGATGAAAAAAATAATTATATGAAAGATGAGTATATTAAATATGCAAAACCTTTAATACAAGGTGAATTATTACCAATATTTAAAGATGGAGTAGTAACACATTTAGTAAGGAAATAATGGTGAGATAGTGCAAACAAATAATACTGACGATGTAAGAGAAAATTTAATAAAATTATCAATATTGAAACCAGTTCATACAACTTTATATCAAATACAAGTAATATATAATTTTATAAATAAAATAGATGATGAAATTATAGATTCAACTTTTGATATAACAAAAATAAATGATAAAGATAAAAAGAATTTTTTAACTACTCTTTATAAAGAATTTAATTTATGTTTTAAAATTCTATTATTCTTTGCATATTATGAAAAAGCACAAGATTTATCTATGAAATACAATATATTTACTGAAAATGAAATTAGAAGTGAAGTAATGTTAGAAGGAAAAACATGGATAGATATTTATAATACTTTATATAATTATGGATATTTAGATAGAATTCGTGCTTTAGGAAAAGGGGACATTTATGATAAAACTTCTCCTGATGAAAAAAATATGGTAAACGAGTATTCAAAAATATATTTAAAATTAGTTCAACCAGGAAAAGAAGATAATTATGAATGAGAATTAAATTAATAATTCTTTTTTTTATAAAATAAGTTAAATATGTTATAATATTTATAGAAATAAAAAACAATTGAGGGTGAAAAACATGGATAAAAAAATTGCTAGAATGAAAGAACTTATAGAAACATTAAACTTCGCGGCTAAAATGTATTATCAAAATAGTGATCCGATAATGAGTGATTATGAATATGATAAATTATATGATGAACTTGTTTCATTAGAGAAAGAAACTAATACTACATTTGCAAATAGTCCAACTATTACCGTAGAAACTGAAGTATCTGCTACTTTAGAAAAAGTAGAACATCCATCTCCAATGCTTTCTTTATCAAAAACTAAAAGTATTGATGATTTAGAAGAATTTTTAGCTGATAAAGAAGGATTGTTAAGTTGGAAACTTGATGGTCTTACAATTGTTTTAACTTATAATGAAGGTAAGCTTGTAAGTGGTGTTACTAGAGGTAATGGTATTATTGGTGAAGTAGTAACAGAAAATGTAAAACAATTTAAAAATATTCCATTTACTATACCATATAAAGGGTCTTTAGTTATAAGAGGAGAAGCTATAATTAAATATAGTGATTTTAATAAAGTAAATGATGATAGAGATGAAGATGATGTTATATATAAAAATCCAAGAAACTTATGTTCTGGATCAGTAAGACAATTAGATAGTAGTATTACTGCTAGTAGAAATGTAAATTGTATTATTTTTGCTTTAATATCCGCAAGTGATAAAATTCCTAATTCTAAATTTGAACAATTTAAATGGCTTCAAAGTTTAGGATTTGAAACAGTTGAATGTTTTAAAGTAACAAAAGATACAGTAAGAAGTGAAGTACTTAAATTTAAAGAAAAAATAGTATCTTATGATATACCTAGTGATGGTCTTGTTTTAACTTATGATGATAGTGCATATGGTATTTCTCTTGGTACTACTGCTAAAGCACCAAGACATTCTATTGCATTTAAATGGAAAGATGAAACTGTAGAAAGTACTCTTATTAAAGTAGACTGGAGTGTATCTAGAACTGGTACAATTAATCCAGTTGCTGTATTTGAACCAGTAGAAATAGAAGGTACAATAGTATCGCGGGCATCTGTTCATAACTTGTCAATAATGAAAAGATTAAAATTAGGAATAGGGGATACTATAGAAGTATTTAAAGCTAATATGATTATTCCACAAATAGCAAATGATATTGAAAAAACAGATAATATAGAAATACCTTCGTATTGTCCTGTGTGTAATCATGAAACTAGTATTGAAGAAAATAATGGTGTTTCATATTTATATTGTACAAATGAATTTTGTCATGCTAAATTTATTAAAAAACTTAGTTTATTTACAAGTAGAAATGCTATGAATATAGATGGAATAAGTGATCAAATATTAACTAAATTATTTCATGAAGGATTCTTAAATGACTATATTGATTTATATCATTTAGATAAATATAAAGATGAGATAATTGCATTTGATGGTTTTGGTGAAAAATCTTATGATAATATGATTGATAGTATAGAAAAATCAAGAAAAGTAAAACTTGCTAATTTCATATATGCATTAGGTATTCCTGATATAGGTTTTTCAAGAGCAAAATTAATTGCTAAAAAATGTGATTATGATATTAATAAAGTAAGAAATATTACATTTGAAGAATTAAGTGCTATTGACGGAGTTGGAGAAATTATTGCTAGTAAATGGATAGAAACGGTTAATAATAAAGACTTTATTAAATCATTTGAAAGTTTATTAAAAGAAGTAGAATTTACTGATACTAAAAACAGTAGTAATAAATTAGATAATCTTGTTTTTGTAATAACAGGTTCACTTAATAATTTTGAAAATAGAGATGCATTAATTGAATATATAGAAAGCTTTGGAGGTAAAGTAATTAGTGCTATATCAAATAAAGTAAATTTCTTAATTAATAATGATGTTACATCAATGTCAACTAAAAATAAAAAAGCAAAAGAGCTTGGAATTAAAATAATTAGTGAAAATGAATTATTAGATATGACTAAATAATTGACATTTAAATTAAATATGCTATAATAGAACTCATTTAAAGGAGAATGTGAGTATGAATGATAATTATGTAAGATTTGATTTATATTGGGAAGATCCTATTAGTAATACTTTATTACAATCTGGAAAACAAATTTTTAGAGATAATAAGTTACAATTATATGGTACTGGTGTTATATATGATGTATTACATTTTGTAACAAATTATAATTTAGCTGATTTAGAATTATTTTTAAGACTTAATGGATTTTGTGCTTTTAGTAGTGAAGAAATGATGGATGAATATTCTCATGCTTATACTATACAATTAAATAAAAATAACAATATTGCTCGTAGTCATGAAAGAGAAAAAGCAATATATGATATTAAATCAACATTTGGAAATAGTTGTATAGAAAGATATAGAAGATTTAAAATACTTCAATATGAAAAAGAAATAAATGAATTAAATGAAAGAGTTAATACTTTAAGAGAAGAAGAAAATAAAGTAGATAAGAATTTATGTTTAATATTATAATTTAAATTAAGAAAAGAGGAAAATTATGAAAAAATTATTTAATAACAATCATAATAATCATCAAGTTCATAATAATATGAACCTCTTTTATATTGTTTAAATTAGAAGACATTTATAACTTAAAAACTTTTTAAAATTATATGTGTACTTCACATATAATTTTTTATTTAAAAAATAATCTAAAAATGATAAAATATAAATAATGAAAGGAAGATTAATATGAAAACAATACCTAAAACATTATCTGGATTTATGGAATTATATCCACAAGAACAATTAGTATTTGAAAAACTTAAAAATATAATAATAGATACATATAAAAGTTATGGGTTTTATCCACTTGATACACCAGTTATAGAGTACTCAGAAGTATTACTTGCTAAAGCTGGAGGAGAAACAGAAAAACAAATATATAGATTTAATAAAGGTGATAATGATTTATCATTAAGATTTGATTTAACAGTTCCACTTGCTAAATATGTTTCTATGAGAAGTAATGAACTTGTGTTTCCATTTAAAAGATATCAAGTAGGAAAAGTATTTAGAGGTGAAAGACCTCAAAAAGGTAGATTTAGAGAATTCTATCAATGTGATATAGATGTTATAGCAGAAGATGAATTACCACTTAAATATGATAGTGAAATTATTAATATAATATATGATATATTTAGTAAATTAAATATTGCAGATTTTACTATTAGAATTAATAATAGAAAAATATTAAATGGATTTTTTAAATATTTAAATCTTGATAATAAAATTACTGAAATATTAAGAGTAATAGATAAACTTGATAAAATAGGGGTAGAAATAGTAAAAGAAGAATTATCTAAATTAGATATTTCTAATGATAAAATAACTGAAATACTTAATTTTATTACTTTAAATGGAACTAATGATGAAATATTAAGAGTATTAAAAGAAAAATATAATTATAATGAATTAATAAATGAAGGAATTAATGAAATAGAAGCCGTATTAAATGATTTAGAAAATAGAAGTATACCAACTAAAAATTACAAGTTTGATTTGACAATAGCAAGAGGACTTGATTATTATACTGGAACTGTTTATGAAACATATTTAAATGATTATGAAAGTATTGGAAGTGTATGCTCTGGTGGAAGATATGAAAACTTAGCAGAATATTATACAGATAAAAAATTACCTGGTGTAGGTGCTTCAATTGGACTTACAAGATTGTTTTCTAAACTATTAGAAACTAATTTAATTAAAATAGATGATATGTCATCATCTGATATAATGATTGTTCCATTATGTGATAGTTATAAATATATTTATGAAATAAATAGTATTTTAAAGAATCAAAACATTAGTGTTAATATATGTTATATAAATAAAGGCATTAAACAAAGAATGAAATATGCTAATAAAATGAAAAATAAGTATATAATATTAATAGGTGAAGATGAAGTAGCTAAAAATACTATAATACTTAAAAATATGATTAGTGGAGATCAAATAGAAATAGAAAAAAATAACTTATTAAATATTAAAAAGATAATTGAATAAAAATAAGTTAAATGATAATATTTATTTAGGAGGTTTTATTTATGAGTGGTGTAGAATATTTAAATAATATAATTGGAAATTATTTACAATATAATATTAAAGCAAGTATTAGTTTATCTAAAAGTGTAAGTGAAGAATTAGGAAAAGATAATCCTGAAGTAATAGTATGGCAAAATAGAAATGATAATATGTTATGTTTATCTTCAAAAGAAGAATATTATGATATATTAAATGCTGATACAATTAGATATCAAGGATTAAAAAGTTTAGATTATAGATTACCACAAGTTTTATTTGTAGTTAATGATCATGAACAAATTCATAAAATATTAGACTCACTTACAGAAGAAGATTATTTAACTAAAATAACTACTTTAACTAATGTATTAGATAAACAAAAAACATTAAAAATAAATTGACAAACTAAAATACAAAAAGTATAATTTAATAAAGCGATGAAGTGGAGAAGTAATATACATTTTTCTTTATAGAGAGTTAGTGGATGGTGAAAACTAATAAGATATGTATATGAATAACACCACAGAGTAGAATATTGAAATTAAGTAAATATTCTCGGGGTTACCCGTTATTTAATAAAGAAAAATAAAAGGATGGTACCGTCATTATGACTCCTTAGTGCCATTCTTTTTTTATTTAAAGGAGATGAAAAATATGGATGTAAAAGATTTATTTGATGATATTTCTAAATATGAAAACAAAGAAGTTGAATTAGAAGGATGGGTTAGAAACAATAGAAATCAATCTAACTTTGGTTTTATTGATTTTAATGATGGAACTTATTTTAAAAATTTACAATTAGTTTATGACAAAGATTTAAAAGATTTTGATAAGATTAGTAAAATAAGAGTTGGTTCTGCACTAAGAGTTAGGGGTACTATTATCAAATCTGTTGGAAGTAATCAAAGTCATGAAATGAAAGTAAGTAGTGTTGAAGTTTTAGGAGATTCTAGTGAAGATTATCCAATTCAACCAAAAAGACATACTAGAGAATTTTTAAGGGAAGTTGCATATTTAAGACCAAGAACAAATTTATTTAATGCAGTATTTAGAGTAAGAAGTGTGGCAGCTCAAGCTATACATGAATATTTCCAAAGTCATAATTATGTATATTTTCATAGTCCAATAATAACTGGAGCTGATTGTGAAGGTTCAGGACAAATGTTTAAAGTAACTACACTTGATATGAATAATTTACCAAAAGATAAAGATGGAAAAGTTGATTTTAAAGAAGATTTATTTGGTAAACAAGCATATATTACAGGCTCTGGTCAACTTCATGGTGAAACATTTGCTATGGCATATAAAAAGATATATACATTTGGACCTACTATGAGAACTGAAAACTCTAATACTAAAACACATGCTAATGAATTTTGGATGATTGAGCCAGAAGTTGCATTTTGTGATTTAGAAGGTATTATGAATATTGAAGAAGAAATGCTTAAATTTGTAATTAAATATGTATTAGATAAATGTCCACTTGAAATGGAATTCTTTGATAATTTTGTTGAAAAAGGAATTATTGATAAATTAAATAAAGTAGTAAATAGTAAATTTGTAAGAATTACACATCATGATGCTATAACTTTATTAAAAGAAGCTAAAGTTGATTTTGAATTTAAACCTGAATATGGTGAAGATATAGCAAAAGAACATGAAAAATATATAACAGAACATTTTAATGGACCAGTATTTATAACAGATTGGCCAAAAGATATTAAAGCATTTTATATGAAATTAAATCCTGATAATGAAACAGTTGCAGCAGTTGACTTAGAAGTTCCAGGTTCTGGTGAACTTATGGGTGGAAGTCAAAGAGAAGATGATTATGATAAATTAATTAAGAGAATGAAAGAAATGAATATTCCACTTGCAGGACTTACTTGGTATACAAACTTAAGAAGATTTGGTGGATGTTATCATTCTGGATTTGGTCTTGGATTTGAAAGATTAATTATGTATTTAACAGGTGTTGAAAATATAAGAGATGTAATACCTTATCCAAGAACTCCAAATAATTGTGATTACTAGGAGGAGATTATGAGTAAATTTACAAGTGAAATGATTGATAAATATGCAAATGATTTATTAATTGGACTTACAAAAGAAGAAGAAAAAATGATACAAGATGAGTTTGATTTAATAGATGAAAATATGGATTTAATAAATAAAATTCCTAATATTAAATCTGTAGAACCACAAAGCTATCCTTTTGATATGTGCATGAGTGATGCAAGAAATGATGAAAATGAATGTGAAGAAATTCCAATAGATATATTACTTAGAAACTGTGATAGAGTTGAAGGAAGAGAAGTAGAAGTTCCAAAGGTGGTGGGATAATGTTAGAAAAAAATATAAAAGAATTACATGAAGATTTAGTTAATAATAAAATAACTAGTGATAAATTAGTGAAGAAAAGTATTAAAGCTTGTCATGATATACAAGAAAAAACTAATTCATTTGTAACAATTATTGATGAAGTAAAAGGTGAAACTGTAACAGATGAATTAGTATCTGGAATACCTTATGGAATTAAAGATATATTTTCAACTAAAGATATTTTATCAACAGGAAGTAGTAATACATTAAAAGATTATGTACCATTTTTTGATGCAACTTGTGTTGCAAATTTAAAAAAGAAAGGTGCAGTAGCCGTTGCTAAAACTGTATTAGATGAACTTGGTATGGGAGGGACTGGTACTACAGGACATACTGGAGTTGTTCACAATCCTTGGAATTTAGATAGAATGACTGCTGGTTCTTCTGCTGGTAGTGCTGCAAGTGTAGCAAGTGGAGTATATCCATTTGCTCTTGGTAGTGATACAGGGGATTCTATTCGTAAGCCTGCTGCATATTGTGGAATTGTTGGATATAAACCTACATATGGTATGGTATCAAGATATGGTATGTTTCAATTTGCAAGTTCACTTGATACAGTAGGAGTACTAACTAGATCCGTAGAAGATGCTGCAATAGTCGTAGATGCAATGAAAGGGCAAGATGAAAAAGATATGACGACTTGGGATTCTAGTGATATTCATTTGTATGATTCTTTAGATAAAAATGTTAAAGGTAAAAAATTATTTTATATAAAAGAAGTTTGTGATATTGAAAACTATGATAATCCAAATGAAGAATTAAAAAGTCATTTAGAAAATTTCAAAGAAAAAGTTAAATTATGTGAAAAATTAGGTATGAGTGTAGAAGGTGTAAGTATTGATAAAACATTATTAACCGCACTTCCCTCTGTATATGTTGTAATATCATGTGCAGAAGCTACAAGTAATATGTCTAACTTAACAGGAATTGTTTTTGGTCCAAGAGGGGATGGGGATAATCCTATGGAAATGATTAAAGATCATAGAACAAAAGGATTTAGTCCACTTATTAAAAGAAGATTTGTAATAGGATCTTATGTATTACAAAGTGAAAATCAAGAAAGATATTTCTTAAATGCTAAAAGAGTAAGAAGATTAATTGTCAATAAAATGAATGAACTATTTGAAAAGTATGATGCAATGATTGCACCTGTTGGTACTGGTCCTGCTAAATTATTAAAAGATGATAAAAATACACTTAGTAAAGATACAACAGTATTAGAAGAATTATTACAAATAGGAAACTATGGAGGATATCCATCAATTACAATACCAAATGGATTTATAAATAAATTACCAGTAGGTATGAATATAACAGGTAAAGTTAAAGATGATATAAATGTTTTAAATATAGCTTATGCATTAGAAAGCGAAATGGAATATAAAAATCAAATAGCAAAGGAGGTAAAATAATGGCATATAAAGCAGTTATTGGACTAGAATTTCACTGTGAAATGAAGTCACATACAAAAGTTTTTTCAAATGCTATTAATGGATACTCTAAAGTATCAAATGAGTATGTATCTCCTATAGATATGGCATTTCCTGGAACACTTCCTATAGTAAATAAAACATGCATAAGAAAAGCTATTGAAATGGCATATATTCTAAATTGTAAAATACCTGAATATATGGAATTTGATAGAAAAAATTATTTTTATCCAGATTTACCAAAAGGATATCAAATAACTCAATTTCATAATCCAGTAGGAGTAAATGGAAAAATTGATATTAATGTAAATGGTAAAGTTAAAACTGTATTAATTCATGATATACATTTAGAAGAAGATGCTGCTTCACTTGATCACTATTATGATACGACTACAATTGACTATAATAGAGCAGGAGTTCCATTATTAGAATTAGTAACAGAACCTTGTTTTAACTCATCTGATGAAGCACTTGCATTTTTAGAACACATTAAAAGTATATATGAATATACTGATATAAGTGAATGTGACTCTAAAAAAGGACAAATAAGAGCAGATGTTAATGTATCTATTATGGATGAAAAAGATAGAGAACTTGGAACAAAAGTAGAAGTTAAAAATGTAAATAGTTTTTCTAATATTCGTGAAACAATTGAATATGAAATTAAAAGACAAAGTGAGTTAAAAGATAGTGGAAGATATAACGAAGTAGTACAAGAAACAAGAAGATGGGATGATGAAAGTAAAACTACTATTCATATGAGAAGTAAGGCTGATGCAGTAGATTACAAATACTTTGTAGAACCAAACTTACCAAGATATAAAATTACAAAAGAATTAATTGAAGATATTAAAAAAGATATTCCACCGCTTGCAGATGAAAGAAAAGAAAAATACATGAAAGAATATAATTTAAATGATTATGATTCTACTGTACTTGTTAAAAATAAAAAAGTATCTGATTATTTTGAAGAATGTATAAAACTAGGAGCTGATGCTAAGAGTGCTTGTAATTGGATTACAACTAAAATACTAGCAGAAGTAAATAAAAGTGAAGAAATTACTATAGATGATGTATTTATAAGGCCAAATATGTTAGTTGAATTAATTAAATTAATTGATGATAAAAAAATAACTAATAATCAAGGTAAAGAAGTATTTGCTAAAATGTTAGAAGAAAAATTAACACCTAGTGAAATAGTTAAAAAATATAATATGGAAGTAATTGAAGATGAAAACTTAATAGATAATTTAGTTATGGAAGTAATAAATGAAAATGCAAAGGCTATTGAAGACTACCATAATGGAAGAACAAATATGTTAGATTATTTAGTTGGTCAAGTAATGAAAAAATCAAAAGGAAAAGCAAATCCAGTACAAGCCAAAGAAAAAATGATTGAAAAAATTAAATAATTTCAATCTTTTTTTGCATATAAAGAATTATATAAAATATAATTTAATGAAATATTTTAAAAAATATTGAAATATTATTTTATTAATGTTAGAATATTTATATAAGAATAAGGAGGATTACTTAAAAATGGATAAAATATTAGACTTTTTAGCAGACAATTATGTAATTTTTATTGGAATAAGTGCAATTTTGTTATTAGCATTAATAGGATTTATAGTAACAGGAAAGAAGAAGAAAAAAGGTGATGTACAAGTAGCAGATCCAATGGCTCAACCAACTCCTAATGATACTCCAATGCCTAGTGCTCCAATGGATGCATCAGTACCTGCAGCAGCTACTAGCACTGAACCAATAGCACCAGCTTCTTCAATGCCTAGTGAAACTGTTGCAAATACAGAAGTAACACCTTTACAAGAAACACCAGCATCTACTACTAATGTAGAACCACAATCAGTTTCAATGGAACCAGTAGAGCCTGCTAATAGCGATGAGCCAACCCTTGTAATTGAAGATAAAACTGAAACACCAAGTGATGCTTCAAATTTATTTACACCACCTAATCCTACTCAAACTGAAGCATTAGCTCCTGAACAAAGTAGTGCACCTAGTGATACTGTAGTACCTCAAGAAACTCCAGTTACACCTGAAGTTCCAGCAGATACAATAGCAGCACCTGCAACTCCAGAAGAAACACCAACATCAAGTATTTTTGAAAATCAATAATAATTTTGTAAAGAGTTTTATAAAATTCCATTTTAATGGAATTTTTTTTTAAAAATAAAATTATATGATATAATGTTTAGCAAGTTATAAAAGTTTTTGAGCAATCAAAAAGTTTTATAACGCTATTGTACCTAATTTCTGATGAAAAGGATGGATGTAAGGGGAAAGTATTTGTCTTTAATTTTCAAATTTTAAAAAATATAAGTAATTAAGAATAAGATAGAATACTTTATAAGAAATATAAAAGTTTTTTGAGTATATTAACCCCTTACCCCTAAAGTATGGAATCCTGAAAAGAATATAAAATTAATAAAAATACGGTCGATTAATATTATATAAAAATGAATAAGTGAAGTTAGTAGAACCACATTTCTTACATTTAAATACATGAAATTTTCTGGTAATAGTTGAAATAAATTCATTAGTTAAAATTTTAGAAATAAGGAATCTACAAAATCTAATATTATTCTTTTTATTTCTATTAGAAAGTAAACCATAATGTTTAATTTTAGTAAAATTATTAGGTAAGACATGAAGTAAAAATCTTCTGATAAATTCTTCAGCAGTAATAGTCATATTTTTAATTTTAGAATTATCTTTGTAATCTTTATATTCAAAAGTAACTTTATTATTTTGAACATTTTTAATTCTATCATTAGAAATAGCGACTCTAAAAGAATATCTACCAACATATTCAATCACATTTTCAGCTTTGCCTTTAGGTGGTTCAATATAAGTAATCCAAGTTTTATTGTAAAGAGGTTCTAAAAAATTATTAAAAGATTTAATATCTTTCAAGTTATTATTTAAAATTAAATTAGAATGATTATGTTTTAAATAATATAAAAATTTACCTTTAAATAAAGAACCTAAAACTTGAACTTTAAAAAGATAATCTTTATCACAAGAAATCCATTTATTATTATTTAAACCACCACCAGTAACAATAGAATGTATGTGGGGATGAAATTCAATAGTTTGACCCCAAGTATGAAGAATGGAAGTAATACCAACTTTAGCACCAAGCCATTTAGGATCTTGAGCTAACTGTAAAACAGATTCAGAAGTAGCTTTAAATAAAATGTTATAACAAATTTTAGGGTTATGAAGAAAAATTTCATTTAATTCATAAGGTACAGTGGTAACAATATGAAAGTATTTAGAATCTAATAAATAACTAGATTCTTTTTTAATCCATTTTTCTCTAGCATAAGATTGACACATAGGACAATGTCTATTACGACAGGAATTAAAACCAAAATATTCTTCACCACATTCAGAACAAGTACAAATATGAAAACCTAAATTTTTAGTACCACAATTTCTAATAGCATTAAAAACTTTCCATTGTTCTTTAGATAATTTATGATTTTTAATATAATCATCACCATATTTTAAGAAAATATCTTGAATAGTAAATTTAGACATTTTTAACCTCATTTAAAGGAGAATAAACATTTTTAAAATTTTCTGCCATATGTAAGTAAATAGAAGTAGTATTAATAGATGAATGACCTAAAATATTTTTAAGTTCCCAAATATCGCCACCAGATTTAATAAATTCAGTAGCAAAAGAATGTCTTAAAGCATGAAATGTAATAGATGTATCTAATTGGTTATTTTCTTTTATTTTTTGAAATGCTTGTTGAATAGTATAAGAAGTAACACACAAATTTTTAGTTTTTTTATAAATTCCAGGGAATAAGTAATCATTAGTAATTTTATCTTTATTTTGAATCCAATATAATCTTAAAAGTTTTAAAGTAAAATCAGGTAAAGGAGCATATCTTTCTCTATTTCCTTTGCCAATTATATGAATTTTATGTTCTTTAGATAGTATGTCACTCACTTTTAAAGAAGCAACTTCATTTATTCTTAAACCAGAACCATAAGCAAGAATTATCCAAACTTTATGTTTTAAATTAAATTCAGAATTAAACATTTTTATAAATTCTTGTTTAGAAATAAGTTTAGGAAATCTAGATGGAATTTTACTTTGAGGTAATAAAACATTACTCAGTCTTCTATTAAAATTAACTAAATAAAAATATTTAATTGCAGCACGATTAATATTGATAGTAGCAGCTGAACATCCAATATTAATAAAGTTTTTCTTTAGATATTCTAAAATATCACTTTCTGTTAAATTTTCTAAGTTTTTTCTTTTGTAAAATTGTTTAAATCTATTAATGCAACTTAGATAATTAGAAATAGTTTTCTTAGAACAATTTCTTAACATTAATAAATCTTTGACTTTTTGTAAGTCTTCAGTCATAAAAAAATCTCCCTTCATTAACTAAAGAAAGAAAATATCTTTTCAAATTTATAATTTAGTGTATAATATTAAGTGTGCTGAGATTATTTTTTTTCTTTAGCGAGATTTATAATAATCTAGCACTTTTTATTTTGCAAGCTTTTTATTTAATAATTTTTACCAAACTAAAGACTTTTCCTCAGAAATTTGGTACAATTATTATAATATAAAGAAATAATAAAAGTATGGGTGATTAATATGAATAATAATGAAAAAGAAATAAACATAGAACATGAATTTGATTATTCTAACATTATTCCTACTATTGATAATATTGGTAATTTAATTAAATATTGTGAAAGTATTTATAATCAATTTTTAAAATTAATTGATGAAGATGAGAAAAGAAATGAACAGTTAAAATATGAATATAAAAATTATCAATATGGGAAATGTTATGGAAATAGATTTGAGATTTCTATATTTACAGAAAATTATACTAGAATTAGTTGTAAAGATTATGATTCTTATTTACAAAAAGTTAATGAAGGCTATTTAAAAAATGTAAATAGTTTAAGTATATATTTAGATTTAGACTTCTTAAGAGGACCTTTTAACGATTCAAAAATTTATGAAAATTTATTTGAAATTAGTTTTAGACCTTATAAAATAAAATTTTTTAGGAAATCAAATAATAATGATGAAAAAATAAATCAAATAGAAAATGTTATTAATAGTGTTTTATATCAGCTTCCAAAAGAAAATAGTATTTTTTGCACTAAATAATTAATATTTAATTGGAGGTATTAAAATGTATAATGATACAATTAAAGTAGCAAATAAAATAATAACAGCAGATGATTTATTTGATATATTTTCTAAAATGCAAGAAAAATTAATGAATTTAAAGAAAATTTCTGATTCAGAAAAAATAAAAAATGAAATGTTAAAGTATGAGTATCAAGTTTGGACTTTTAAAGATTTTAATAGTAGTTTAAAATTTTATGTAGATTTTCATGATGATACGAGTATTAAATTTGATAATTATAATAGTTTTATTTCTATATTTAATAATAGATTACAAGAAATAAAAAGTATAAATGTTGAATTTTATCTTAGTTATGAAATTCAAAAAGAAAATATGAGTTCAGAACTTAAACATCAATCTATTAATATGTGGATTTATGAAGATAAAGCAAGTATTGATGTATCTTTATTAAGTGATGATGATCAAATAAATGATGTGTATGAATTTATAAAATCAAAAATATTATCAGCACCAGAAAAATATGATATGGTTATTAAAAATAAATCAAAAATAATAATGGTTGTTGGTATGGCTTTTGGATTTATTTTAGCATTAATAATTTCAACTTTATTATTACTTGTGCCAGATATTAGGCGAATTTTTGCTGTGAGTTTTGTTTTATATCCTATACTATCATTATTTTTAGCTTTTATGATTGGAGAAATAATTGGGTCTATCAAACTAAATAATTATTATGAAAGTATTAATCCTGAAAAAAAATATGTTGGATATGATATGAATAAAGGTGAAAGTATATATAAAGATGATATTGATAAATATGTTGAAACAAGTGAAATATTAATTGGTAAAAATGTAAATAATTTAAATTGTAGAAAAGAAATACTTGAAAATTATGAAAAATATAAAAAATTTATTCCTTATGAATTAGGAGTAATGTTTATATTATCTATTATTACTTTGTTTTTTAGATAATAGTAATAAAATACTTGATTAAATAAAATAATTTTGATAAAATCTTTTTATTGAAAGACGAGTAAAATAATTAATATTTTAAAGAGAGTTAGTGGAAGGTGTAAACTAATAAATATATTATTTGAAGCTACTTTTAATTAATGAGCTAATCACTCACGTATGATACGTTATATCAAATAAAGTTAAAAATAGGATGGTACCGTCTATATGACTCCTTGTATCATTCTTTTTATTTTGAAAGGAAAATATTTATGAAAACATTAACAAGAAGAGAATTAATTAATATGTATTTTGATTTTTTTGAAAGTAAAGGTCATAAAGTAATACCAAGTGCAAGCCTAATTCCTGAAAATGATGGAACTGTTTTATTTACAACAGCTGGTATGCATCCATTAGTTCCATATTTATTAGGGGAAACTCATCCAAGTGGAAGAAGACTTACTGATGTACAAAAATGTATTAGAACTAGTGATATTGAAAGTGTTGGAGATAATTCACACTTAACATTTTTTGAAATGCTTGGTAACTGGTCACTAGGAGACTATTTTAAAGAAGAAATGATACCTTGGTCTTATGAATTTCTAACTAGTGAAAAATATTTAAATATACCTGCCTCTAAAATTTCTGTATCAGTATTTGAAGGAAATGAAGATGTACAAAGAGATAGTGAGTCTGCTAAAATTTGGGAAGAGTGTGGACTAACAAAAAATCAAATATTCTATTTACCAAAAGAAAATAATTGGTGGGAACTTGGAAGTGGTAGTGGACCTTGTGGACCAGACTCTGAAATGTTTTTTGATACAGGTAAAGAAAAATGTAGTGATAAATGTGATCCATCATGTGATTGTGGTAAATATTTAGAAATATGGAATGATGTATTTATGCAATACAAAGCAGAAAATGGAAAATACACACCACTTGAACATAAGAATGTAGATACTGGTATGGGAGTTGAAAGAACACTAGTTGTTTATAACAATTTAAAATCAGTATATGATATAGAAATATTTGTACTTTTAAGAAATAAATTAGAAGAATTAACAAATAAAAAATATGAAGATAATTTAAAAGAATTTAGAGTAATTCTAGATCATATTAGAACTTCTGTATTTATATTAGGAGACGAACATGGTATGCTACCATCTAATGTTGGTGCTGGATATATATTAAGAAGAATTATTAGAAGAATGATAAGATATATTAAAAATCTTGGAGTAGAAGAATCTATTTTAGAAAGTCTTGCTAATATAGTAATTGATTATTATAAAGATGATTATAAAGAATTATTAAAAAATAAAGATATAATTATTAAAGGTTTAACTGATGAAGAAAGTAAATTTAATAAAACATTAAATAGTGGAGTAAAAATGTTTAATAAAGCTGTTTCAAATTTAAATGGTGATATGATTGATGGGGCTACTGCATTTAAATTATTTGATACATTTGGTTTTCCACTTGAATTTACTATTGAAATGGCAGAAGAAAAGAATTTAAAAGTAGACACTGAAGGATTTAAACAAAAATTTAAGGAACATCAAGATTTATCAAGAACAGCATCTGCTGGGGAATTTAAAGGAGGACTTGCTGATACTAGTGAAATGAGTACTAAATATCATACACTAGCACACTTAACTCTTGCTGCATTAAAAGAAGTATTTGGAAATAGTGTTTATCAAAAAGGATGTAATATTACACCAGAAAGATTAAGATTTGATTTTCCACTTGATCATAAAATGACAGATGAAGAAAAGAAAAGAGTAGAAGATATTGTAAATAAACATATAGATGAAAAAATAGCTGTAATCAAAGAAGAAATGAGTAAAGAAGCCGCTATTAATAGTGGAGCAGAAGGCACATTCAGTGATAAATATGGAGACACTGTATTTGTATATACTATAGGCACCGTATCAAAAGAAATATGTGGAGGACCTCATGTTAAAAATACAGGTGAACTTACACATATGAAAATTATTAAAGAAGAATCATCTTCTGCAGGAGTAAGAAGAATAAAAGTAGTAATGGAGTAAAACATACTATAATAAATAATCTATTTCTTGTATTAAGAAATGGATTTTTTTATATAATAGGAAAGTTCTCAGCAAAATAAAAATAAGCAAAGTAAAAAATAAAACACAAAAGATAGAGATA
>CANRBS010000006.1 GCA_947628895.1 uncultured Bacilli bacterium | reverse complement strand
AGTTTTCTCGGCATAAATCGCTTTTTATACTTATTATTGATTATTCTAAAAGTTGCACTTGACTTTTTAATTAATAAGTTTAAAGTTTTTTATTTATAAAATAAAGATTTTAAATACAAAATAAAAAAAAGTACATTTTAATGTACCAATAATTATATATATATATATTACTTTTTTTTGATTTTTAAAATATTAAATATTTTTTTTGAAGTATTTTTTAATAATAAACAATTTACTGTTATAATAAATATTGAAATAATAATGAAGACAATTAATCCTAATTTAATCCATTCAAAATAATTAATAACATTTACATTTCCAATTAAAATATGTACTATAAAGATTATTATCATTTCAATATATGAAATAATTATTATTTTAAAGCTATTACTAACTTTAACATTTAAAATGTTTTTTGAAGCATATACTATAAATCCAATTGTTCTAATTGCCATTGAAATAAGTGTTCCAAGTGCAACTCCTACTAAACCAAATTTTATTACAAATATAATAGATAGTATTATATTAACGATTGGTTCTACTATAGAAAAATTTTTGGTTTGCTTAAAATGCCCTTTAGCAAAAGTTAAATCCGAAAATGGATATCTAATAACAAATGTATACTCTGCAAAAATCATAACATAAGCAAAAATTTCATTTATATAATTAGCATCAGTTATACCTTTAGTATAAACACTTATAAATGGTATGATTAAAACTATTGAAGAAGATAAAATGATGGTTGTTATTGTATAGAAAAAAAATGTATATATTTCAAATTTATTTTTAACTGATTCTTCTGAATCATTAATTAATACTTTTCCAAAGAAAGCATCTATGCCATTAGTTAATGAAAGAATAATAGTTCTTAACCCATTAGTGATTAAACTATAGACATAATATATTGAAACATTTGATAATGTGTTGAATATAGTTAAAACTACAACATCAACATTTGATTGGACTGTAGCAGCAATATGATGAAATAATGCATCCCATTGCTGTGGCAATTTATAGTTATCTTTCTTTAAAATTTTATATTTATATTTGTGTTTAAAATAAATTTTTAATACAATAGGCCTTATTATATAAGCAAGAGAACCAATAAGTTTTACAATTTGAATACTGAAATTTAATTTTAATAATATTAATATTAAAATAATACTTAATATATAAGCAACCGTAGTAGTATAATCAATAACATAATTTTTTTGATCTGCTTGTAAAAATAAACTATAAGTCATTCCTAAAAAATATTCAAATAATCTACTAACACCTATAATTATAATTAATGAAACAGTATACCAATAATTAAAGCCATCAATTATATGAGGATATATAACACATAAAAGAATTAAATATATTATAAATATTCCAGCAATTCTCTTAAAGAATCTATCTGTAGCTCCAAGTACCTTATTTACTTCATTTGCATTTTTATTAATTAAGGGCTTAAAAAATGCATATTTAACAACTGGACCAATACCAAATTCTAATAAAACTATATATGATATAAATTGAGTAATTGATGAAACTAATCCGTTAACTTCAGAACCATATTGTTTAATAATTAAAATTGGAATTATTATTCCATAAATTGTAGATACAATTTTCTCAATTAAAGAAGAAAATATATTTCGCAATATAATTTTTTTTTCACTCATTTGTTTCACCTACTTTGACTATCTCCTTAAAATAATTATTTTTATTTATCTAATAAATAATCAGCCCACCCCTCTGTTGGTATAAATTTTTGATTTAAATTTTCTAATTTTTCATTACATATATTTTTATATTTTTTTGAAAACGAAATTTTATATTTTTTCAAATTATAACCTTCTAAAATATACTTGATTTTTTTAGGATTAAATCCCATAATTTGACAAATGGTTTTATCCATATTTAATTGATTAAAACCTGCAACTAATATTCCAGATTTCTTTGGAGATGGGCATAATGGTCCTTCTTTTTCTCCGCCTATAATCATATCAGCAAGATTAAATATTATTCTTTGTTGACTGTCTTCTAGCTTTCCATCCTTATCAGCATACAATATAACTTTATTAATATCTAAAATCGTTCTCCATATTGTATCATTTCCATACCAGCTTCCTTCTAAATATTTATCCAAATTAAACTTTTTTTCCATAAAAAGTAATGATTTATTTAAACCTCTTACTATTATGTTTCTAGTATACATATAATTTTTTATATTAGATTGGACTTTTTTTAATAAATTTTTTTCAGGAAATTCATCACCATTTTCATGTATACTTCCATTTCTATGATGAGGAATAAATTCTTTTAAACTATTAGCACCTATAAAATTTTTCATACATGCAGTAATTCCTGCTTTTCTATGAGTTTTAGGTTTAGGAACATTAATTATAACATTAGCATTTAAAATATAATTAGGCAATAAATATTCATGAACTCCTTTATGATGATGATCATGCATCTTTCTTAAATCATAATTAGTTATAGCATATTTTTTACAATAATTATCAAGTTCACATAAAGAACTATCATTATTTATAGCAACTATTTTACATTCTAAATCCGGATTTTGATGTTTACGCAAGTCAACTAATTTTATATTATAGCCCATTTGATTATAAGTATTAATTGCATCTTCTAATCCATTTATTTTTATTACTTTTTCAAAAATACATTCTTGAACCGGAGCATCACCAACAATCAATGTTCCACTTTTTCCAATTACTTTTAATGTATAGTCTATTATAGGTCTTATAACAGAAAAGTTAGTAATCAAGCAATCTGTATTATTATCTATAGGATTATTATCACTAACTAAATTAGGTTTTATAACAACATTATCTCCACTTTTTATAAAATCTTTAAAAGGATTCCATGATTTTTTACCAATATTTTTTTTATCAAATTCCATATCAATAAACAAATTACGAATTTCATCATATATTTTTTTATCACTTTTAATTTTAATATCTAATCCTTCGGGATATTTTTCACTAGGATTAAACATTGTACTATTATCATAATTATATATTTTTGTATTTCTAATATATACATCATTGTTCATTCTTTCACCTTACTTTTTATAGTTTATTCTTTTTTTACATCATCAATTTTCATTAAACTACCAAGATAATCAAGAGCTTCTTGCTTATTATAATTAATAACTCCTGCATATGGTGTAAATGTAAGTTCACCAAAATATATTTTACCATTTATTTCATATAAATCTACTCGTACAAAGGCAAAACCTTTAGATAACTCTTTAGCTATTTGTATCATTTCTTTATATTTTTTTGGCTTGTTATGTTTTTTATTACTTTTAAACTCATCTTTAGCATAATCTAAATAATTCCAATCAAGATCATAGTAATCAAGTCTTAAACTTTTTTCTCTTTCTGAACAAAGTAACATACATTCAACATGACCATCATAACAATAAAATTTATAGTCAGTTGGATTTATTTGATTTTTATCTTTTAAATATTCTTCACAAATAATTTTTGGTTTAATATAATCATAATGATATTCTAAACATTTTTTAGAAAAAGATTGTTTTAACAATTCATCTAATTCTTTTTTTGCATTATTAATATCAAATGTTTTTTTATCAGTACAAATAAATATTCCTCCACTACCATGATTAGTTTTTAAAACAAATTGATTTGGAAGAGAATTTATATCTATATCTTCTGCTCTATCATATATTCCATATAATTTTGGTAATAAATCTTCATATCCTTTTGATTTAATGTAATCACGAACTAAATATTTATCAGCTAAATTACCATATTTTTCTCTATATTTATAAACCATTAAATATTGTATTTTTTCATTAAAATCTTTTGGATTTTTTAAATCTAGTTTTTTTCCAGTATGTCTATAATAATATATTTTATGGGCCAAAGATTTTGGTAAATAATATAAACTTTTTTGATATATTTCTTTTAATATTTCTTTTAGAATCTCATATGAATCTCGTTCTAATTTATCTCTTTGCTTTTTTAGTCGTAAATTATTATCAATACCTTTTATATAGCTATAGAAAAATACTGAAAGTACTATTAAAAATGGATTATATATATCATATAATGCATTAGTCTCTATTAATGAATAGACTGCCCAAATAATAAAAATTGAGATTAAAGTATAATTTTTATTTTTATAAAGTCTTTTAAATGTTACATAAAACATATAAAAGAATAGTGCAATCATAATAGGACCAAATATTACTAATATATGAATATATCCAATATCAAGAGCTAAGAAATTTTCACTTTTTATATTATCCAATATTTCAATATATTGTCCAAAAGGTTTTAATATACTATAATTGTTTACATAATAATTTGCTGCATATAGTCTTCCTGATAATAAAACATCCATTTTTCTAAATAAAATATTTTTTGCACTAAAACTTAATGATAGGATTATCATAGCAATCATAATAATAGTATAACTATTTTTAATAAGGAATTTACATTTTGGATTGTTATAGATTTTTGATAAATTTTCATTTGAAAAACATAAATATGCTATTACTAATAATAATGAAACTATACATGCTCTACTATCAGTAATAAAAATATTAAATAATAGTGTAATTATAACTGCTATAAATTGTTTAGTTTTTACATCTTTACGATTAATATATAAATATTCTAAACATAAAATAAGTGTATGCAATCCTAAAATATTAGTATGAAAAAAGCCTAATGAATATCTTATTGTACCATTATTTCTAAAAATATTATTGCTTTCTATAATACCAAAAATATTTAATAATATAATAAAAAATACAAATATTGCTCTACATATAAAATCTTTTTTAGTAAAATCTTCAAAATCAATATCTTTAAAAGCCATTATTATTAGTAGTATTTTTAATAACAACTTATTTTTTGCAACAATAGCTGTTATTGCTGCAAAAAATAAATATATTAAAATTTTAATAAAAGTACTTTTTTCACACTTTCTATTTATATATATAATATAAAATACTAAAACAATTAAAGTAAGATTGCCTAAAAAATTTAAAATTTTATTTACAATTGGCACCATTGAAAACATATTTTCCATAAATAAGAGTATATAACAAAAATAGAAAATTTTATCTGATTCTATTTTCAATTTAAACATATATATTCACTCCTTTATTTTAATATTTTTTCATATAATTTTATTATATTTTCAGCATTTTTTTCAGCAGAAAAATTTAATTTTGCTCTTTCATAACCTTTATCAAAAATTTCTTTTCTTTCTTCAAAATTCATTTTATAGATTTTAATAATAATGTTTGATAAATCATCATAATCACCGTATTTATAAACAAATCCTGTACCATTAGATACTATTTCTGGACAAGCCCCTCTATTTGGTACAATAGTAATTAATTTATTTGCCATATATTCTACAATTACTCTACCAAAAGCTTCAGATTTAGAACACATAATTCCCACATTATAATTACTCATTATATTATCAATATTATTTATGTAATCATGAAATGTTATGTTTTGAAGATTATATTCATTTATTTTATTAATTAATAAATTTTTATAATCTTTAACACTTGTACCATAGAAATCAACTTTTATATTTTTGCTTATTTCTTTTGGTATAAGATTTAAAGCTTCTATTAATTCATGCTGCCCTTTACTTTCTTGAATTCCTCCCATAAATAAAATATTTAAATTTTTATTTTCATTTATTTTTGGATTATTATTTATTTTAACACCATTATATATAACTTTTATTTTATCTTTGTTAATTCCTTTTGTAACAAAGTGATTCTTTACTGCATTAGAAATTGCAATAAAATATTTGGTATTTTCATTCATAAATTTAATATAATTTTTTCTATAAGAATAACATTTATAATCTAAATCACCAAATTCTCTTAAATGCCATATATGTGGAATATTAAATTTTTTACTTAATAAAGCACCAAAATCATCTCTATTTACATTTGTATGAATTAATGAGATTTCTTCCATATTAATTAATTTATCAATTTTATTTAATGAAATCTTATTACAAATTATATATCTTAATTTTAGTAATGGTCGTAATATTCTTTTAATAATTTTTTTTAATCCTGTTGCTCTTTCATCAATTAAAAAAGGTTTATAATTTAAAATTAAATATTTTATATTATTTTTATCACACATGTCTGTTAAATAACCTTTTTTAGTTACTAATATTATAGGTTCAAAATCATTTTTTAAAGTATTGGCTAAATAAAATAATGATTTTGTTGCTCCACCTTCTTGAATTGCATTAGAAACAAACAAAATTTTTTTCATTTATTACCACCTGCCATAAGTTTATAAATTTTATAATAATTTAGTTTTATTTTAAATAATCTTTTTAAAAATCCAACTTTCCAATTACTATTCAATAAATCATTTAATAACATTTTTGGTCTAATTATATAATAAATTATATTTCTAGGTTTTGCAAGATAAAATATTTTTGTATCTAAATAAGTAATATCTCCAAAAAGTTTAACATCAAATAATGTTGGATTAATACCAAGCCTTTTAATACCATAAGAAACAAATGAAATATTAAATTCAGTTAAATTTATATTTAAAGTTTGAAAATTTTTAACAAAATCTAATGCTCCTTCTTGTATTGTTTCAAAAATTTTGCTTTCTTTATCTGAATGCTCATAATCCGCTAATATTGGTTTAATTATACCAGAATGTTCTTCATATTTAATTGTTGTTCCGTGATTACAAGAAAATAAATTTTCAAATAAACTTATAAATGCTCTAATTTGCATTTCATCAGATTCATAATTAAATAAATAACCAAATTGTTTATCACCTTTTTTTATATTTTTATAAGCTGCTTTTAATTGTCCAACATAATATCCAGTTATATCAACATCTATTTTATTTTGATAAGCAATATTTATTAATGATGACTGCATTGTTCCAGACCATCCTATATCTGATATAGCTATTTTATCTTTAAAGCCTTGACTATTTAAATATAATAGTAAGTTTTTTTCTTCTCTTTTAGCATTTTTTAATATATCTTTTTTTATTGAATCAAATAATTTATCAAAATTCTCTATTTTATCAATATTAATATTTTTAGTAATATTATATTTTTTTATTAAATCATTATAATCATTAATATTCAAACCAACATTCATAAAAAAACTTTCTAAATCTATTATTCTTCGTGTTTTACAAATATCAAATACTTCTTCTAAATTATTAATATTTTTAAGCAAACTAGGTCTTGTACTTCTTCTTGATAAATATAAATATTTTGTTTCTATTTTCGTGTTGTTTATTAAATCAAAAGCTTTTTTTAATAATGCACCTTCTCTAGATAAAAAAAATACTTTATTTATCTTTTCTTTTTGTAAACTATCTTTTAGCCAATTAGAATATCCCAATAATATAATACCTAATATTTCGTAACCAATTTGATAATAAATATCTTTATCTAATGGTAAATTATTATTAATATAATTTTTTATAATATTATCACTAAGTTCATTTGCTTTATAATCTTTATAATATCTTAATTTATTAATTTTTTTAGGAATTAATATAGATTTAATTCTATATAATTTAGGAATTATATAGTCAGATCTTTTAGAATCACCTATATGCAATAATTGACTTGGTTTTATATTTAATTTTTTTAATATATATGGGTATATTTTACCATTATGTTTATTTAATTTTATATCATTTGATAAAAAAAGATAATCGTATTTAATATTAGCATTTGATAATATTTCTTCTAAAGTTTCTTTTCTTAAATACATATCTGAAGTTATAATAATTTTTTTCTTACTTTGCTTAGCATAATTATATATTGAGTAAAAATCTTTATTTTGCTGACATATATTTATTTCTAATTTAATTTCTAATTCTTTTACTTGTTTTTTATTATCTATATCAATTATTTTATAAATATCATCTATATTAGGCTCTTTATGGCTTGATAATTCTCTAGCTTTCCTTTCAGCTTCAATTCTTTTTTCTTTAAAATTTTCTAATAATGGTTTATTAGTTTGATTATAAATTTTTTGAACTAAATCAAATAAATCAGTTGGATTTTCAATATTTCTTTTTATCAAAGTATCAAAAACATCAAATGATATATATTCATATTTAGCTATTTGCTTTATTATATTTTTATAATCATACATAAATATCACCAATTAGTTATTTTCCTTTCATCAATTTACTTGCTAATTCTTTAGCACTTATCATACAATCTTCCATTGAACAATATGTCCATGCTCCATATCTACCAATACTATAAATATTATTTTCATTCATTTTTTTCATTACATTATCTATTTGCTTATTTGTTTTATCTTCTATATGTACATAAGCAGGATTCATTAAAATAATTTCACTTTCTTCTAATTTCATATCTTTATCTATAATATGTTGAACTTTTAAATTTTCAAGAGTTTTTTTAAGTTCTAAATCAACATTAACCTTATCATCTTTTGATAGACCTATTTCAATATATAAACTTAATTTATCTTGACCCAAAATATTATTATAAAACCCTACACGATAATAATTATATTCTTTTTCAGGTACATAAATCCAATGTTCTTGTGTATATTTAGATTTTTTATTGAATCCTAAATTTAATACTAGTACTTTATTATATGATAGCTTTTTAGATAATTCTATATATTCTTTCTCTTCTGTTAATTTTAAAAAATTATTAAATGGTATAGTGTTAATTAAATACTCAAAATAAATTTTTTCATCATTATTTACTATCACATATTTTTCTTTTAAATTTATTTTTTCAATAGTAGTATTTAATAAAATTTTTTCTGAATTTAATTTTTTTTCTAAAATTTCTATAAAAAATTCTGCTCCCTCTTTAGGATATAAAAATGTATTATTATAGGAATTTGCATTTTCTTCTTTCATATTTTTGATTATTTGTTCTTTATCTGCATATGGAAAAAAGCGACCCATTGCATTAGTATCTAGCTTTTTTAAATCAACTGCATATAATTTTTCATTATATGGTTTTAAAAACATTTCAGTTATTGATTTACCAAATTTTCCATATAACATTTCTAAAAAGTTAGAATATTTTTCTTTTTCTTCTTTATTGAATAAATCATAAAGACAATTTATAAAATCTTGTTTTTCAAGTTGATGAATGTTCATTTGAAATGGATAATCTATTAATTTATCTTTATAATATATTTTAGTACATTTATTTTTTTTAACTAATTCACTATTTTTAACATTATCTAAAAAAAACTTTTTCCATTCATCAGTTTTAAAATGGAAAAAGTGGCCTGCATAGTCAAATACAAATCCATTTTTTTTAATTGTTTTGCAATAACCACCTATTTTTTCATCTTTTTCTACAATTAAATAATCATCAACATAATTAGCAAATGTTAGGCCTGTAATTCCGGCACCTATAATTAAGTATTTAGTCTTTTTCATAAATCACCTACTTACCATGCACTTCTTTTTCTTTTATCTTAATAAATAAGCCTTTAAAATGAGCTCTAATAAAATTTATTACTTTGCTAAAAATAATACATAATGTAATATTATTAAGTTTCATTGGTATTACTAATATCTTGAACTTAGTAGATAATGATTTGGCATTCTTTAAAGAATTTTTTGTATATTTGTTTTCCAAAATATATTTAATCTTTGCTCTTTTCTCTTTCATAGTCAAATTTTTATTGTCAGTAAGTTCTTGAATACATTGAAAAGCCCTACCAACAAAATAGCAACTAATTCCATCCATACTTTTTTCATCGTCAAGTAAATTCCAATGCTTATATAGTTTTAAAACATGTTCATAATGTTCTATTCTTTTTTCAAACATATTTGGATCACTATAATTAATCATTGTTTCTGCTCCTGCTCTAGAACGATACCAATGATATTTTGCTATTGAAGATATTACAACAACATTAGCATCCATTAAGAAATCCATATTAAAATGATGATCATCCCACTTAGTTTTAGGAAATCTAATATTGTTTTTCATAATAATATCTCTTTTTAATAACTTATTGCAAACTAAGCTTAAAAAGCTATTATTAAAATATTTATATGCATTTTTTCTAAAATCTTTTTTATTAGAATATACCACATCTTCGCAAGATGTACTATAAATTACAGATTTTCCATTTTGATAATATTCCATTAAAAAACCAGTTATAACAATATCAGCATTATTTTTTTCAGCTAAATCGTACATTTTTTCTAAATAATCTTTTTCAATCCAATCATCTGAATCAATACAATATATATATTTTCCTTTTGCTTTTTCAATAGCCATATTTCTAGCTTCGGGAGCCCCACCATTTTTCTTATGTAATGCCTTTACTCTTTTATCTTTAGCTGCATATTCATCACATATTTTTCCGCTACTATCAGTAGAGCCATCATCTACAACAAATAATTCAAAATCTTTAAGAGTTTGATTTAAGACACTTTCTATGGCTTTTGGTAAAAATTCTTCAACATTATATACAGGCATTATAACTGATATTTTAACACTTTTCATAATACTCACCTAAAATATATTTATATTTTTAATCCCTTCTATATATATCTCTAGTATATACTTTTTCTTTTACATTTTCTAGCTCTTCTGTAAATCTATTAGCAATAATTACATCTGATTTCTCTTTAAATTCATTAAAATCATTACATAATTTATAATCATCAAAAAATTCTTGATTTTTAAGTGTTGGTTCATAAATTATAATTTCAATACCTTTATTCTTTAATATTTTAATTACATCTTGAATACTACTAGATCTAAAATTATCACTATTTGATTTCATAGTTAATCTGTAAACACCAACTGTTTTTTTATCACTTTTATTTTTATTTAAAATTTCTATAATTCTATTAGCAATAAAGTCTTTCCTAACAGCATTGCTTTCTATAATAGCTGTTATTAATTTTTGTGGTATATCTTTGTAATTTGCAAGTAATTGTTTAGTATCTTTTGGTAAACAATATCCACCATAACCAAAACTAGGATTATTATAATACATTCCTATTCTTGGATCTAAACAAATTCCCTCAACTATTTCTTTAGTGTTTAAATTATTTTCTTCAGCATATGAATCTATTTCATTAAAATATGCTACTCTCAAGGCTAAATAAGTATTAGCAAATAATTTAATACATTCAGCAGATTTTGTAGTATCAGTAAATAATACTGGAACATCTTTTGATACAGCACCATTTTTCAATAATTCTGCAAATATTTTAGATGTTTCTACTGCTTCTTTACAATTTATATCTCTACCTACTATAATTCTACTTGGATACAAATTATCATATAATGCGGTTCCTTCTCTTAAAAATTCTGGACTAAAAACTATATTTTTGTAATTGTATTTTTCTATTATACTTTCAGTATATCCAACCGGTACAGTTGATTTTATTACTATTGCAACTTTTCTATTAACTGATAAAATATTTTCAATTACACTTTCAATACTACTAGTATCAAAATATCCTTTATCTATATCATAATTTGTTGGAGTAGCTATTATGATTAAATCAGCCCATTTATACACAGATTCAGAATCAGTAGTTGCTTCTAAATCTAATTTTTCTTCTGTTAAATATTTTTCTATTTCTTTATCTACTATTGGTGACTTATGATTATTAATCATATCAACTTTTTCTTTTACAATGTCAATTGCTCTAACTTTATTACTTTTACTAAATAAGCAAGCAAGAGATAATCCTACATATCCTGTCCCTACTACTCCAATTTTCATTTATATTTACCTCCAATTGTTATTTTTCTTCTAAAATTGATTTAATTTTTTCCTTAGCTGTTTTTACTGTCTTTTCATTTGGTATCATTACATATAGTTTTGTCTTATTTCCCATAGTATATGTATAATCTCTTCCATCACTACCAGTTACTGAATAAGTATCTATTTTCCAATTTGGCATTTCATTTAGTTGTTTTTTCAAAAATGATGTAATGGTATTTGCCGGCATATTTGTTTGAAAAGAACCTTCTAATGATTTTAAAATACTATTATATTTACCAATTAAAACTTTTGATGAAGTAACTTTATCTATTATTGCTTTAATTACAGCTTGTTGATTTTCTCCTCTATGTCTATCACCAGTAAGATATCCAAATCTTTCTCTAGCATATGCTAATGCTTGTTTTCCATTTAATTTATTCACTCCAACTTTTATATGTGTAGATTTATCTTGGAATAAAACTAAATCTGTATCAGAATATACTTCAATTCCACCAATTGTATCTACTAGTTTAACTACAGTATTAAAATTAACTTTAAAATAATAATCAATATCTATATTATAAAAATTTTCAAGTGTTTCTATACTTTTATTTACACCATACATACCAGCATGTGTCAATTTGTCTTTTGTACCACTAGTACCAGCAAGTTGTACATAATAATCTCTAGGTGTATTTAAAAGTAAAATATGATGTGTATTTGGATTAATTACAGCAAGTTGATTTACATCACTTCTACCTCTAACTGATTCTATTTTTCCATATTGATCTATACCACTTATATAAACAATAAATGGTTCATTAATTGAAGCTAAATTTTCTTCTTCTTTTTTAACTTTAATTTTTACTTCAAAATTATAAATAATTTTTGTTTTTTCTTCTACTTCCTTTATCTCTTCCTTTAATACTTGATAAAAATTATCTTCAATAACAAATGCACTTATATCCTTATTTATTAAACTATCATATAAAGAATTTGCATCAGTACTTAAAAATTCTTCAAAAGAAACATTTTTTAAATTTTCTATTATATCATTTTTATATTCATCATCTAAATATCCAATAAATTTATCCTTTAAATCTGAAATACCATTATATTTACTATCTTTCAATACAATCATAGAAAAAGATAAACTATCATAATCTTCACCTTGAACTTTATTTAAAAAATTAGATGTATTTTTAAGATACACTGAACCAACTATAAATATTATAGATATTAAAGTACTTAAAATATAAGAAATAATTTTTATTACTTTATTTTTTATTTTAAAAGAAAATAAAAATAGTATTAAATAAACTATAAATATAATTATAAAAAATAAAATTAAATATTTAGTTGGTAAAATATTCAATTTTAATAATATTCCAGTAAATAAAATAAAACTGAATATTGATATTAAAGCAAATATTGTGCTTAGTAAAACATATGTTTTTAATTTTTTTACCGTTTTTTTCCTTTTCATGTAACATCTCCTTATATAGAATTCTATTTAGCTCCATGTCCTTTTATAACTGCACCAACAGTCATAAAAATAATTTTAATGTCTAACCATATACTTCTATTATCAACATAATATAATTCTAATTTTATTCTATCTTTATATGTTCTACAACTTCTACCATTACAAGCCCACCATCCTGTTAAACCTGGAGTTACACTTAAAAATTTATCTTTATTTTTACCATATTTTTTTATTTCATCTTCTACAAGTGGTCTTGGTCCTACAATACTCATGTCTCCTTTAATAATATTAAGTAATTGTGGTAGTTCATCAATTGAAGTTCTTCTTAATATTTTTCCAACTCTAGTTATTCTAGGATCATTATCAATTTTAAAATTTTCTTCCCATTCTTTTTTTATTTTTGGATCTTTTAACATTTCTTTAAGTCTTTCTTCAGCATCATTATACATACTTCTAAATTTATATAAATAAATAATTTTTCCATTTTTTCCTATTCTTTTATGTTTATAAAACACTTTACCTTTAGAATCTATCTTTATTAAAACAGCTAATATTAAAAATAATGGTAATAAAATTATTAAGGCAACCAAAGAAACAAAAATATCAAAAAATCTTTTAACACATAAATAAAAGATTTTTTTGAAATCTATTTTTTTTGATGAATCACTATCAAGTTCAACTTCCATACCGTTCATAATATATAACTCCTTACTATATAGCTTTTGTCAAAAATATTTATAGAGAGACCCTATAAATTTTTACTACATACAATTATAGCATACAAAAATTAAGGTTACAACAAATTTTATTTAATTATCTGTAAACAAAATTTAAATTTGCTGTGAATTTAATACTAATATCTAAATTTTCTATTTACATTATAACTTATATATATATATATCAAGAGCAACTTTTTAAAATTATAATATATTTAATATCAAAAATATTATAATTATTACAAAAAGTAACATAATTAAGTATTTCTTTATCTTTTTTATTTTAAATATTTTTTTATCCCAATCTAAAATTTTTCCATTTGAAACTATATATGATTTTTTTGACTTTTCAGCTATAAATCTATCACTATAAGAATCAGAATAGAATTTTTCTATTATAATATTTTTAGGTAAAAAATTTAACTTTTCTTCTCCTTTACAATTTTCTCCTTTTATTTTGCCAGTTCTTTTATCCATATTAGTAGCTAATAATTTTACATTTTTTAAATTTTTAGTATATCCTTTTAATAAAAATTCAGGTGATGCACTTACAATATATATTATTGGTCTATTACTACTTTCTAAATCTTTTATAAAGAAATCACATATTTTATTATTATTTTTATTCCAAAATAATTCTACCATTTCATCAACATTATCAAGCTCTTTTAAAAAACTGAAAAATTTTTCTTTAAATTGTTTTGTTGAAACTATTTTAAAAAAATGTAATACAAAATAATATAAAATAATAGGTAAATATTTAATTAACTTAATTCTTTTTTTTAAACAAAAAAAGAAAAAGTCTATTGTACTATCAGAATTATAAATTGTTTTATCAAAATCATAGACATAGGCTTTTTGCATATAAAACAACTCCTATATATAAAGCATAAACAAATATACTTACTAACAAAATTTTATCATGTAGTAAAGTTTCTACTGGGTCTCCTAAATAATCTTCTGTATTTTCAATATCTAAACTATATTTCATAACAATAAATATTAATATAAAAATACTATACAATAATAAATCATTGCCATAATTCATACACCATAAAGAATAGAAAACTAATGTTAATGCTAAATAAATATGCATAAATTTATCTAAATAAGATTCATTATAATATTTTAATACCTTTCTAGATAAATCTTTATTTTTTTGTAATTCTCCTTTTCTTTTACCTAAAACAAGATATAAAGAAAAACTTAATATTGTTAAATATAACCAATTTGAAATTTCTATATTTAAGAAACTTCCACCAAAATATACTCTAAGTATAAAGCCTAATGCTAATATTAAAATATCTAAAATTGGAATATGTTTAGCATATACACTATAAAAAATATTTATTATTATATAAGCAAAAACTATAAGTGTGGAAGAAACAAAAGTACTTGTATTTAGTATGTTAAATTGTAATAGCATAAATTGAACTACAAATATTAATAATATTAGTATTAGTACACAAAATTTTGCTTCACTCTTTTTTATTTTTCCTGATGCAATTGGTCTATTCTTTTTAATTGGATGTAATTTGTCTTTTTCATAATCCATTAAATCATTTATTATATAAATAGATGATGCAGCGAGACAAAAAGCAATAAATTCTATAATTGTTAATAATAACATATTAAAATTAAAAAAGTTTCCACTAAAAATTAATGGTAAAAAAATTAACAAATTTTTTATATAATGTTTTACACGAATTAATTTTATATAATTTTTTACTTTTTCCATTTTCTTTCACCATCCTACATTAAATTTTACAACAATATTATATTATTGTTCTTATTAAATGTAAATAATTATTTTACTATTATCTTAAATGAATTGAATTCATTAATTACCTTATAATTAGAATCAAAATATTCATATAATTCATCACTACTATTTTTTTCAAATAAAATTAATACACCCTCATCAATTTCATTAAATTTTTCTTTTATTTTTTCTTCTTCATCTATAATAGAAATATTTTCTTTATTTATAGTTTTTGTAATATCATATATTGAAGTTTCATAATTTAAAATTACATATTTTGGTGAAATCTCTTCTATATATTCATATACACCTTTAAAATCATCACTTTGATAATAATAGTTATATCTTATATTAATTGAAGAAAATATTAATATTATGATATATAAAGCAATAAAAATATTACTTTTTTTATTATTTTTTATTATATATAGAATGTCAATTAATGATATTAAAAACAATGGAAAAATACTAAAACAATGTCTTTCCCAAACACCAAATTTAATTACAAAAGATAATCCAAATATTATTACAAAATAAGCTAATATACAAATTAAATATTCTCTTTCTTTTTTCAAAATTGTTTTAATATTTTTTATAATGAAGTATAGTAATCCAACACAAACTATAATCATAAATAGTAAGCATATAATTTGTATACTATTAATTTTATTAAAATTTAATGCTCTTAAATCATTTCTTGATAATCCAATTCCGGCCATACCAATAAAGCTATATATAACATATGCAATATTTTTTAAACTAAATCCGGTAGTAACATGAATTAAATTTAACAAATATGTAACTAAAAGAGGAACATAAATAATAGAAAATAAAAGTAAAATATAAATATGTTTTAGTATACTTTTTTTATCTTTATGATTTATCATTAAACAATTTACAATATAAGGAATTATTATAAATCCAAAAATAAAATGAAAAAAGACACCAATTAAATATACAATATTTAATTTAACAATATTTGAAGTTGAATTAAAGTCATCTGTAAAAAATGTATAATATATAAAAGCTAGAGATAATGTATACACTATTATATAAGGAGTTGCTTCATCCATATAATATATAAACATTGGGTGCATAAAGAACAGTAAAATTATCCATAAGTTCCATTTTTTATATTTTACAATTTTATATACATAATAAAATGCTATAGGGACAAAAATAAGATTACTACATCTAATAAAGAATTCAACATTTGTACTAAATGTAATCCTTTCCCATAAATACATATATATCATGTAACCAGGTTGAGCAAATCCCAAACTAGTTTTTAATGTATTTATAAAATTACCAGAAATGGGATCAAAAACTCTACAAATTTCATCTCCCCACATACTATAATTTGAAATTGATAATATTGAAATTAATAAAACAATAAGACCAATTAATAGTAATTTATATTTTTTCATTTTTTGTAGCATTATGACACTCCTTTAAAATGTTTTTTAACTAAAAAATATATTAACATAAAAAGTAATTATCTGTCAAATTATAGATTAACAAATTTTATTATAAAAAAAGAACAAATAACTTAAAAATTATTTATTCTTCTTATTCTTTACTATTATTTCATCTTTTTCTACTTCTTTATTTTTATTTTCATCAATTCCTAATTTATTACTAATTTTTTTCTTAGCTTTACGAAAATAAATACCTACAAATGCTCCAACTGCAATTACTACTCCTGCTACTGCTTGAATAGCATATGTCATTACTGATGGATCTATGTATGCTTTTACATTAAGAGAAAGTAAGAAATATGTACCTAATCCAATTAATGTATAAGAAGCAAATAACACCTTTTTATTATTCATTTTCCTTCTCCTTTCTTTCTTTAATCTTTTCTTCAATAACAGATATTATATATTCTGCACCTACTTCACCACTTTTACCTATATTGTAAACATGCTCATTTGTAATTTTTTCAATCTCACTTTGATATTTTTTATAATTTTTCAATATTTCATCTACTTCTTTATCTATATTTTTAATATCTTTTAGTGGTATTAATTTACCTATTTTTTCTCTAATCCAAATATTTATTGGTTCAATTTTTATTTTTTTATATTCAGGATTCATTATTTTCATTGGTGTATCAATAAATATTACTGGTTTCTTTGTTACAAATGCATATTCTAATGATATACTAGACCAATCAGTTATTAAAATATCAGCATTAAAAACAGTATCATTTTTAGAAAAATCTGTTTGAATAATTATATTCTTATTATCCTTATATTCTTCTTGCATTTTTGTAAATTTATCTTTCATATGTCTTACATGTTGTGGATGAGGTCTTACTATTATTTGATAATCTTTATCTTTTAATTTATCTAAAATTTTATCTAAACATAAATCAATAATATTATCTTTTTGCCAAGATGGTGCTATTAAAATTTTCTTTACCTTATTTTCTACTTTATTTTTATTGTATTCTTCAATCATATCATCAATTAGAGGATAACCACATTTTATTATTTTTTGATTTAAGTTAAATAACTTACCCATCTCAACAAATTCGTCATATTGATCTTGACCACAAGCTAAAATAGAGTCAAAAGCATTTAAACATCTATTACGCATTGTCATATTAATACTAGACAAACTATGTTGAACAAATATATATTCAATATCTTTTCTTAAATAACTTCTTTTTATATGATAATTATCTAAATCTGGCATTGTCATAACTACAACATCAGCATCCATTTTCATCATTAATGTTATTAATCTTTTATCATCAATAAAATAAGGTTTAATTTGTGGGTTTTCCTTTGCTAATTCAAAGATATTATCATTATAATCACTAGTTATATAATGAATTGTTATATTTGTATTATTTAAAATATATTCAATGTAACCTTTAAAATATTTATAAAATCCATTGCTTTCAGAATAAAATACTAAATGTTTATTAATTATTTTAAAGAATTTTTTATAATCATTACGAGATTTTATTTTCATCTCTCTTGTCATTTTATTTTTCTTATTTATTTCATTTAGTTCTTTTAATTCTAAATTTGTTTTTTCTAATGCTTCATAATCAATATACTTTTTAGGATTAATAAATAAATTTAAAAGCAATTGTTGAATAATAGAAAACAAATTACTAAATACCCAATATAATGCAACACCTGCTGGAACAAATATTCCTAAATATAATGATAATCCAACTGAAAATATAAGTGTTCCATATTTATTTGCAGTAGATTGTGAAGATTGCAAAACATTAATTCTATTTTGAAAGATACATAAAATCAAAGAACTTAATCCTGCCAAAATTGGAACTAATAGAGCTATACCTAATTTTGAACTTGCAATCCATGTTAAATTAATTCCTAAAAATGATAAATTTAAATCTTTAATTTTATCAATGTTATTATTATCAATTTTACTATATTCATCTATATAATTATTATTTTGAATATCACTTACAACATTTAATTCTAATGAAGAAGATTCTGGATTTAATGAATTATTTTTAACTGTAATACTTTTTAATTGCTCTATTGTATTATCAGATATATTTACAATATATGTTAATGGTTTGTTAATAACTTCTATTAATCCTAATAATAGTATAATTTGAATAGCAAGCGGTATTAAAGATATAAATACATTATACTTTTCTTTTTTAAATAATTTAGATTGCTCATCTGCTATTTTATCTTTATCACCAAAATAATTTATTTTAATTTGATTGATTTTAGGTTGAAGTTTTACCATTTTTATTGAATTTTTTTGTACCCAAATTGTAAGTGGTAATAATACAAACTTACTAATTAAAGTGAAAAATATAATAGCTATACCATAATTTTTAAATAAATTATAGCAAAATCTCATTATTAATCCTAAAAAATCTATCAAGAACACAAACAACACCTACCTATCAAATACATTTCCTGTTTCTTTAAATTTAGATATATCTTTTGCACTACCAGTAGTATTATACTCAACCATATGATTTTCATATAAATATTCATATAATATAAAATTTCTTTTTTTATCTTTTTTACGATTTTCAAAAAGTTCTGTACTTTTTTTATTTGATAACAAATCATTATAAGCATTATTTAAATCATCATAAGATACAGGAAGATCAGATATTATAGTTTCATGTTTTTCATTTATACCTTTTATCATTAATATTGGATTAAAACGATTTAAAGTTATATCCTTAGTATCAAAACCATGATCTGCCATTATTATTATAACTGAATTGTCATAAGAATTGTTTTCTTTTAAACGATCCAAATAAGCTTTTATTACTTTAAGGCAAGCAGATACTTTTTGTTCATAAGTACCATTTGGTATTTCATTTAAATTTTCATCAACATTGAAAGGTACATGTCCTCCTTCAATATGATAAAATTGGAAAAGATTTGAATCAATTTTATTTAGTTTATTTTCAGTTAAATTTTTATAATTTTCAATATCACCGATAGTAAATTTTTTTATAGTTAAATTAAAATCCATACTATCAATTCTACTATACTTTTTTAAGTTATATGGCAAATATTTAAATAAAACATATCTAAGTTCTTGTTTAAAAAATTTAAAATATTTTACTTTAGCATTTTCAATGTGATCTAAATTTTCTATATTATATGAATGCTCACCATTCCAAACCACATAATTTTCATACATGTTCATTTTATAGTTATTATCTTTTAATGATTTAAATAAAGAAGAATTATTATATGCATTAGTTGCATATGCACTAAAATCCTCTTCATTTTTATTCCAATAACCAGTTAAAATTTGTGGTACTGATTCTCTAGTAAATGCATATGCTGACATTGCATCTGTATAATAAGTAAAATCATCAAATAAATCTTTATACTCACTTCTATTTTGCCATTCTTTATAAAAAGTATCTTCATCTATTGCATCAAGCATAAAAATCAAGAAGTTTTTATTGCTAGATATATCATTTATACTTTTATCAGTTGCATAATAACCTTCTTTACTTACAAAAGCTTTATTATTTACTAAAGTTGTTATTAATGAAGTACTAAGCATTAAACATACTACAAGTGATACATAACTAAAAATCTTTACACTTTTTTCTATTTTTAATTTTTTAATCATTAATACACTTATGCCAATAATTACTAACCAGACTATTAATGTAACTATATTTTCTTTTAAATATCCACTCCAATTAATACTTCTTCCATCCAAAGCTGGTAAATTACCTATTAAATAATTTC
Source organism: uncultured Bacilli bacterium (assembly GCA_947628895.1). Lineage (GTDB taxonomy): Bacteria > Bacillota_I > Bacilli_A > RF39 > UBA660 > CAG-1000. The sequence continues at coordinate 20,184 of CANRBS010000006.1, read as the reverse complement.
CTTGTATATATGTAGCAAAAAAACAAATTGAAAACAAAATTAACATTATATAATATAATTTTGTTTTTTGAAAAAACTTATTATTTACAAAATAAATTATTGTAAAAAATAGACAACCTATTAAAAAAGTTAACAAAAAAAATACAAATACTGGTTTTATCATTATTTTTAAATCAAACCAAAAATCATTAATATTTGTTGCATACATAATAATAGGTTCATAAATTAATAACATAAAGCACAAAGAAAATACAAGGATATATGAATATATTAATTTTTTCAAAAAGATTACCACCTTTCAATAATTCTTTATCATAAAAATTATTTTTTTATACAAAAGCTCCCTTTTTGTCTTTAATATTATATCATGTATATATGTACATATCAAGATAAATTTAGTTGAGGTACAACTTGAATTTTATTGAATTTTTTCTATAAAAAAATTGAATAAAATGTTTTTTTATTCAATTTTTTTAAATTTATTTTTAGTATATTACAATAATTTTTTATAAATTTCATTAATTGTTTGTTCATTTAAAGAAATTGGATTATTTTTTAGTCTTTCAACATTAACTGAATTAGTTAATAATTCTAAATCTTTTTCTTTAATAATTCCTGTAATTGGTAAATCTAAAGTATTTAATATTTCAATAAATTCTTTATATACTTCTTCGTATGAATTAACATTAAATAACATACAAATTTCTTTAAATGTATTCTTTACATATTCTTTTCCTCTTGGATCAATAGTTTTTTCTAAATTATTATTCATATATTCCCAAATATGTGGAAAACATAAAGCAACAGCATATCCATGAGGAATATTATATAAAGATGTAATTTTATAACTCATAGCATGAGCAGCAGTTGTCTTACTAATACAAATAGCTTTACCACTCAAATTTGAAGCTTCTAACATTTTAGAATAAGTATTTTCATCTTCATCAATATATTTTTTATAATTATCTAAAATAATTTTAATTGCTTTCTTAGCATATTCTTGACTTTCAGAAGTAGAATTTACACTATAATATGATTCAATTGCTTGACATAATGCATCTAATAATGTTGATTTTTTTTGATATGATGGTAAACCTTTTAAGCAACTAGCTTCTAAAATTACATAATCTGGAAGTAAAGATTTATCAGAAATTGATTTCTTTTCATGATTATAATAAATTACTGCAAAATAAGTTGATTCACTCCCTGTTCCAGCTGTTGTTGGTACAGCTAAATGTTTTATATCATTAGGAATTATTTTTTGATTTAAATAATTTTCTTTATTATCTAAATTCAAAAAGGCTTTAATAGTTTTAGCAACATCAATAGAGCTTCCACCACCTATTGAAATTAAAAAGTTACATTTATTCTTTTTATATTCTTCAATTCCATCAACAATTTCTTCATATTTAGGATTAGAACTATATTTATTAAATATAACTAAATCCGGATATTTCTTTTTTATTTCTTTAAAAACAATATTTTGTTTAGCTGAATCTTTACATACAACTAATGGTTTTATATTTAAATCATTTCTAAAAAATAATTCATAATTATTATAAATTAATTGTTCTTGTTTTGCTTCTTTCATAATCACTTATTTGATCCTTTACACGTTCATAATCATCTAAATTATCAATTTCATCAATATAATCATCTTTATATGACATTGCATATATTTTCATTTCAGATAAAATTTGATTTAAAGCATTTTCTGCATAAACACCAGTATTTTCATTTTGAACAAATTCTTTTACTTTATTAGCCCATTTCAATATACTTTCTTTGTCTAATTTATATAATGGTTGAAAAGCATAACAATTATCATCAAAAATATTTATTGATACTTCTTTTAATAGTCCATTTTCTACTCTTCCTTTAAAATCTTTTTGAGGAAGTTCTTTAGTTTCATTTATCAAGCATAATGAAGGTCTTTCATCATTTAACATTTTTTCAACTAATTCTTTATTAAATACTAAATCACCATGTAAAAGTAGAAAATCATCATTTAAATAAGGTATTGCTAAATACATTGAATAAATATAATTTGTTTTATCATATATATCATTTTGAACAAATGTAAAGGATAAATCATTAAATTTATTACAAACCTCTTTTATTTGTTCACTAAATGGACCAGTTGTAATAATAAATTCTTTAATTCCATTTTCACTTAATATTTTTATTTGTCTTTCTAAAATTGTGCTTCCATCATTTAAAACAGCCATAGATTTATGATGAGTATTAGTAAAATCACCCATTCTTTTTCCTAATCCTGAATTAAAAATTATTGCTTTCATTCTATCCTCTTTTCATTTCATCCATTAATGCTTTTTTATTTTCAACTGGAGAAACGGTTGGTCTTCCTAAATCTTTTCTAGAACCAAGTTTTGTATATATTACTAAAGCTTGTAAACTATTTTCTTTTAAAGATTTAACACCTTCAATAATTTCTTCTTTATTTTTAGCAACAAATACTTTATTAAATCCTAATGATGTTAATAATTTAGTAAAATCAATATTAAATCCAACAGTTGGTTGACCTCCTACTGATTCATGAGCTCCATTATTAATTAAAATATATTTAAAATTTTTCTTTGCAACTGTTGGTATTATTGCAAAAGAACCCATATGCATTATAAATGATCCATCACCATCAATACAATAAACATTTTTATCAGTACCAATAGACATTCCTAATGCTATAGAAGATGTATGACCCATTGAACCAACTGTTAAGAAATCACGATGATGATTTTCTTTTCTTTGTTCACGAAGTTCAAAAATTTCTCTAGATGTTTTCCCTGTTGTAGATACAATAAAGTCATCTTTATCTAATTCGTTTAATATAATTGATAATGCTTTTTCTCTTTTTAATTCATAATTATTTTCATCTAATTTTAATTCATATGGTGTGAATGTATTTTTTCTAACAATTAAAGCAATTGGTTTAGAATTGTTTTGTAAATAATTATAAATATAATCTAATTGTTCTTTATAATTTTCATCTAATATAATTGTTTCAATATCCATTGCTTTGAATAAATCTAATGTAACTTTTCCTTGTTTTAAATGTTGTGGTTCATCTTTAACCCCAGGTTCACCACGCCATCCTACTATAAGTAACATTGGTATTTGATATACATCTTCATCTGCTAAAGAAAGTAATGGATTTACTGCATTACCTATACCAGAATTTTGCATATAAACAACACCATATTTACCTGAAGATAAATAATGACCTGCTGCAAGTGCAACAGCATTTCCTTCATTAGCAGCAATAATATTGTGAGTTGTATCACAATTTTCTTTTATACAAGCACAAAAATCTTTTAAAAGCGAATCTGGTACACCTGTAAAAAAGTCAAAATTTTTACTTTTTAAATACTCAAAAAAATCTTTAGTTTCAATCATTTTATTTCTCTCCTGGTATAATTGATAATATTTCTTTTACTGGTGTACAATATTTTTCAGATGCTTCTTTACTACGGCCATCTTTTAAAATTTGTTTTGCTGTATTTAACATAGCAGGATATGCACTTCTAAGTAAATGATTAGCATAAATAATAATATTTGCACCCCATGAATGTAATTCTTCTTCAGTAAATTGATTATATGTTGTAGGTACAACTATTACTGGAACTTCTTTATATTTTTTTCTAAATTGTTTTAAAAATTTCTTTATATCTTCTCCATCTTTTTCTTTGCTGTGAATCATAATACCATCTGCACCAGCATCAATATATTTATCAGCTCTTAATAATGCATCTGAAATTGGTTTACCAGCAATTAAGCTTTCTAATCTTGCAAAAATCATAAAGTCTCTTGTAGCTAAAGCACTTTTACCTTCTCTTATTTTTTCTGCAAAAACATCTGGATCTTCTAATATTTGTTTAACTTCTGTTCCAAATAAAGAATTCTTTTTAAGACCAGTTTTATCTTCAATAATAATTGCAGATACTCCTAATCTTTCTAATGTTTTAACATTATATACAAAATGCTCTGTTTTTCCACCAGTATCTCCATCTAAAATAATTGGTTTTGTAGTTACTTCCATTATTTCATTTATAGTATTAATTCTACTTGTTAAATCAACTAATTCAATATCTGGTTTTCCTTTAAATGTTGAATCACATAAACTACTAACCCACATTGCATCAAACTCTTTGACTTTGCCTTCTTCTAAATTTTCTTCTTTAGCATTTTCAACAATTAAGCCACTTAAACCATTTGAAGCTTCCATAACAGTTACATATGGTTTTAAATTTAATAGCTTCTTTAGTTTACTACGTCTATTATCTGGTGTATTTGTAAGAGAACGATATTGTTCTTCTAAATCTGTACAATTGCTTCCAACAGTATATGGAACTTCAATTAGTTTTCCATCCCATTCTTTTAATACTTCTATTACTTTTTCTCTAATAACACTTTGAATGCCTTTTTGCCAATCATCTCCATGAATAACATAGTCAGGTTTAATTTTTCTTAAATTATTAGTATAATCTAGAGTATCTTGTTTTACTACCTCTTTTACATTTTTAAAACTTTCAAAAATACGTTTTCTACTTTCATAATTTAATAATGGAGCACGCTTATACATTGCTATAGCTTCATCAGTTAAAAGACCAATAATTACATCTCCGTATTTTGCTCCTTCATCAATAATATTCATATGTCCATTATGAATAAAATCAGCTGACATAGCTATATACACTTTCTTTTTCATACATTAACACTTCTCTTTCTTTTTCCTATTATAGCAAAAAATATTTATAGTTTCAATTAAATAAGTTTTAATTAATACAACATAAGATTAAAACTTTTTAATAAAATAAAAAAATATATAAGCAAAATTAACTATTTATATATTTTTATTTCTCATCTTCTAAAAAGTAATTAACTAGTTTTTCATAATTGTCTTGACTATTTAAACAAGTATCAATTAAATAACTTTTTTCATTATGTAATTGATATTCTTTTATTCCTCTTATATAAAAATCTTTATTTCTATCTTCTATATAAAATGGCATTATATCATTGTTTAAACATTCTCTAAACATTATCATTCTTCCTACTCTACCATTTCCATCTTGAAAGGGATGAATTTTTTCAAATTTAACATGAAATTCAATTATATCTTCTAAATTTTTCTTTTTAATTTTATTATACCAGTTCAATAATTCTTTCATATCTTTTGAAACATCTTTTGGAAGTGATGTTGTAATATCTCCTACAAAATTTTTATGTTTTTTGTATTCTCCTACATTAAACCATTCTTTTTCACTATCAGTAAGTGTACCATTTTTTAAAATAAAATGAAATTTTTTAATCATATCTTCAGATAATTTATCATCAATAGTATCTAACATATATTTAAATAAAGTAAAATGATTTTTTGTTTCAGTTGCATCTTTTAAAACAATAACTTTATTTTTACTTGTAAGAATAGTCCCAGTATCATAAATACTAGATGTTTCATCTAAAGTTATAGTTGAACCTTCTATATAATTAGAATGATATGAAAAATCTATTTGTGTTTTATGATATAAACTTCCAGATAAATTCATATTTTTTTGCTCAATTAATACTTTTTTTATTTTCATTTTTCTCCTATTATGTTAAGAATTCATAACTACTTTATTTTATATATTTATTTAAGTTTTTTATTGCAATATTAAATTCACTATACATTGCTGGTCTTTTAACAAAATATTTTTCATTAATTTCTTTTAATAGTGATTTAACAGTTTCATTAGAATTTTTCATTTGTATTATATGATTTACATTTCTTGCAATATCACGATACTCTCTTCTATTATTTGCATACTCTGCATATTTTAAACAAGAATACTTATAATTATATAATAATTCATTATTATATTTTGGAAGTAAATATTTTTCATAACCCATAACATAATTCATACCATGACTACAAACATTTAAATATAACTCATCATACATTTTTTCTTCTATAAATATTTCATTTAATTTTTCTTCATTTGACTCATCTTTTCTTAAATTTTCTATTATTTTATTCTTTTCTATATTCCAGTCTTTATTATTATAAAGTTTCTTTATTTTAATATAAGTATCTATATCATATTTATCAAATTTATAAAAGATTTTATATAATATATCTTTATATTTATCAATCATATTATTTGTTAAATATATTTCAGATAATTTGTTTGCATAAGTTTTACTATCATAATCATTTTCATCTAATCTTTCTTCTAATTTTTTAATAGCATCAAAAACTTTATCATCTTTTATTAAATAATCAATATATACCATAAAAACTCTTGAATCATATGAATATTTTTCTAAAATTTGAATTATTTTTTCTTTTTCTCCTTTTAATTCATAAATTTTAGTTAAATAATTTACATAATCTATTCTATTATAAAAATATTTTTTATCATTAGAATTATCAAGTTTTATTTCTAAAAATTCTTTAATATCATCTAAATATAATTCATCATAAATAAAATTTTCTAATATAGGTTCTAATTCTACTCCATAATTATATAAATTATCTGTTTTTAATTCTTCTATTACATAATCTAAAATCATTTTTAATACATCACTATTTTTATTATCAATTTCATCTAAAATATCAGAAATTATTTCAATAGAATTTTCTGCTATTACAGAGGTTGAACCACTTGAATCATCAATATTAGTATTAGGAATTGAATCTAATATAGTCATAACTATTATTAATGCAGTTTTATAGTCTTCATTATCTACTAATTTACTTGCTTCATCAATAAATTCATTCATAGCATGTTCATATTTAAATGTATTATTATAATCAATATATCCATCTCTATTACAACATCTATCAATAGCATTATAAATCTTATTTTCATATTCTTCTTTTGATAATTTTGGAAAATATTTACTAAATTCTATTCTAAATCTATTTAATAATTCAATATCATTTCTTAAATTTTCATAAATAAAATTTTTTATTTCTTTTTCAGGTATCACATTAACAATATTTTCTAAATTATAATCATTATTTTTTTTATCTATTCCTTTTTCATTCAAATAATATAATACTGCAGCCATATGTTTACAATATTCACCAGATTCAAAATAAGGACAACTACATTCCCCATCAATAAAAATATTATCTATAATTTCAAGTTCAACTTTATAATCATAATTTCCAATTACTATTGCACTAACAATATTATTATTTACTACTATATTGCTAACTCTATTTTCACAATAATATTCAAATCCTCTTTTTAAAATATAATCATAGAATTCATCTTCAAAATTTATTTTCATTTACTACTCCTAAATATTTATATTATTGTATCATACTTTAATAAAATTAATAAATTTTATTTGATTAGTTTTATTTAATTTTGATTTATATTAATTATATAGTATAATGATAATAGAAATTACAAGTAAATGTAGGAGAAGTATATGATAGATATTAAAGATTTAAAATTTTTAGCAAATCAAAAAGAAAATGAAAATTATAGATTTAGACAATTTTTAAAAACACATGCTGATGAAAATGAACTAGATAAACAATTTAAAGAATTACATAATAAATATTTTAAAATTTATGATTGTAGAAAATGTAGAAATTGTTGTAAGGAAATTGGAATTAGTATGGATGAAAGTGAATTAAATAAAATATGCAATTATTTGAAATTAGATAAGAACAAATTTATTCAAGAAAATTTAAATGAAAAATATGGCGAATATACATTTAAAGAAAAAAGATGTAAATTTTTAGATGAAAATAATAATTGTAAAGTTAAAGAATGTTTACCTAAAAGTTGTAAAGAATATCCATATACCAATAAAGAAGAAAGATTATTTAGTTTGTATTCTGTTATCTCTAATGCAAGTGTTTGTCCTGTTGTATATGAAATATTAGAAGAACTTAAAAAAATATATAATTTTAAGTAATATAATTGTTTTTATAGTGGTTATTTTCATTGTTAGTAGTAACAATATTTTTTATTCTATATAAAAGAACTGCACAAATCCATAATGGAGCAGTTCTATTTTTATTGCAGATGGTTTTTTATAAAATGATTATTGTACATTTAGCACTTCTCTTCAGGGGGCGGTTAGTGTATTCATGCATTTCTAAGTTTATTAAATACTTTTATCTTTATTTTAAAACTTTAAAAATTAATTATTTAATATAATAATTAAATTGAATTTAAAATTTTGTTAGTTGAAAAGGTAGTTAGAATTTAATTGAAACTACCTTTTTATAAATAGATGCTTGAAATATTAATTATACCTTTATTATTTGTTGTTCGTTATTTTCCACTATTTCGTAACCCAATTTTTCATATGACTTTTTTCTTCTTAGAAACATATTACGAATTTTAGATAACTTTATCATCTAAAGAATACCTAATAAAATCAATATCTAAATCTTGTGTTGTTCTTCTTTTATCTTTAGAAATAGCACCTCTTGATATAATTTTAAAGTAAGTTGCCACAATAGTCAATCAAATGTGGCAATTTACTTTAAAATTGCTATTTATCGTTTTGTAAAATTTTTATTTTTCATCTTCTAAAAAGTAATTAACAAGTTTTTCATAATTATCTTGACTATTTAAACATGTATCAATTAAATAACCTTTTTCATTATGTAATTGATATTCTTTTATTCCTCTAATATAAAAATCTTTATTTCTGTCTTCTATATAAAATGGCATTATATCATTGTTTAAACATTCTCTAAACATTATCATTCTTCCTACTCTACCATTTCCATCTTGAAAGGGATGAATTTTTTCAAATTTAACATGAAATTCAATTATATCTTCTAAATTTTTCTTTTTAATTTTATTATACCAGTTCAATAATTCTTTCATATCTTTTGAAACATCTTTTGGAAGTGATGTTGTAATATCTCCTACAAAATTTTTATGTTTTTTGTATTCTCCTACATTAAACCATTCTTTTTCACTATCAGTAAGTGTACCATTTTTTAAAATAAAATGAAATTTTTTAATCATATCTTCAGATAATTTATCATCAATAGTATCTAACATATATTTAAATAAAGTAAAATGATTTTTTGTTTCAGTTGCATCTTTTAAAATAATAACTTTATTTTTATTTGAAAGAATAGTTCCATTATCATAAATACTAGATGTTTCATCTAAAGTTATAGTTGATCCCTCTATATAATTAGAATGATATGAAAAGTCTATTTGTGTTTTATGATAAAGATTTCCAAATAAATTCATATTTTTTTGTTCAATTAATACTTTTTTTATTTTCATTTTTCTCCTATTATATTAATATTTAAAACAATTTTATAAAATATTGTACTAATAATTACATAATGAGTTATATATAGACAAAAGTATTTTTTTTGCTATAATCTATAAGTAATGTGATTCCAATATATTTAATGTATTGTAGGGAAAAAGAGCTTAAGGCTCTTTTTCATTATATGTAACTATTAATTTAAATCATTTGAACTAAATGCTTGTTTAATTACTCAATGCTTTATATAATTAAAAAACATTTAAGCTATTCTTCCTTTTCTTTTTGAGTAACTTTTATTAAATATTTGTTAACACTAAGCCATATTCCAAATATTCCAGCAGCAATTGAACCACCTATTAATTCAACAATTATTTTAGCACCATGGCTATTCTCAATTAAATTTTTTATAAATGGATAAACTGAGTCAATAAATAGTATTACACCAATAATCATAAGCAATACTAATCCAATATTTATAATTAACAAAAAGCATGAAAACTGATTTATTAATTTATTTTCACAAATTTTATTGTTTTTTATTTCTTTATGCAATATCTTATTTTCTTGTTCTAAATTATCCAATCTATTGGTCATTTTATTTGTTGTTACTAGTAATTCACATAATATAGAATTATCCCTATCTTTTTGATTATTATCATAATTATTAAAAGCTGATGTTAATGTAGAAGAACCACTTTCATTAATATAACTAATAGTTCTCCCTCTAATATCTTTATTATTCATATTAAATGTTTAATATTCCTTCTACAATATCTTGTTTATAATTATTTATATCATTAAATATAAACTCAATTGTTTCATTTGATAATTTAGCAGTAGGCAAATTATTAACATCAACTGTTACAGTTGGAACAACTTTTGAATTATTATGTTTGGCATTAGATAAAATTATTATATTATTATATTTTATGCCATTATTAATAAAATTGTTATTTATTGTATAAGATATTTCAGATGTTTTATTAGAATTATAAAATGGGAAGTTATATTTATTAACCCAAAAAATATATTTATCATCCCTTTTGTCTATATAATAATTAATTGCTAAGCCAACCCTAGAAATATTTGAATATTTTAAAATAACATTTTTTATCAAATTTCTAACATTATCCTTATATTCTTCAAATATTGAAACAGAATCATTTTCATTGAAATCCATATAAAAATTTATTCTTTTTTTTGCAAATTCATAAGTATATTTTCCATCTTTTGAACTATATCTAACTAATGGTATATCACTAGGTGCATCTTCAATATTAAGTAAATAATCTTGTATTGTAAAAATCCCATTAAAGTTAGCATTCACTTCATCTATACAACGAGAAGGATTCATAACTCCATCAGATAAGAAAACACTTATTTGAGAACTAAATGGTTTTAAATGCATTATTTTACCTCTCTTTCTTAATAGATTTTATTATATATTTTTTTAAAAAAAATATCAATAACAGTTATTAAATATTATATTTTTTATTGAAAAAAGATTAATAAAAATTTATATTAAAAATACTATATTTTCTACTGGCGTCCTAGGGCAGAGTCGAACTGCCGACTTACGACTTAGGAGGTCGTTACTCTATCCAACTGAGTTACTAGGACATATAAATAAATGTATTTATTTTAACATTAAAAACATTAATAATACATTTACTTCTAATTTTAATTCATATCTTAAAAATTCATATACACTTATTAATTTATCACTTATGCATACTACTTTTGATTCTTTATAATGTGGTTTTCCTTTTACTACAGGATACATGTGTGTAAGTATAATATCTTTTTCAATATCATTTACTTTAAAACATTCTTCTGAATTTTCTAGTGCAATTCTTGGATGTTGCTTTAAAAAACTATGATAGCTTATATTATTTTTACTTAAATCATCTAATGTAAAGAAATCATGCATCATAGCGCCTCTTGTACAAGATACATAATCAAGTCCTAAACTTTTAGACATTAAAAAGCTTAGCTTAGCTACTCTATTTATATGATCTAATCTATTATTACCATGATGTAAAATTGATTTTAATTCTCTATATTTATTTACATTATAAAATTCACTATATATATCATAATAAACTTCTTTATTCTTTTTCATTTTTATCACAACCTCTTATATCCATCTAGAAATATATAAATTTCTTGTATATCCCTCCATGTATTTATCATATTCTTTTATTATAGCGGTTACTATATATCCAATAACATTAGTTTCACTTTTAGATACTTTTAATGATTTTAACATATTTGTAAGTATTGTTTTAAATTCTCTATCATCAAAATATCTAGCAACTGCAGTATTTAAATCAACAGCACTCTTTAACTGTTCTTTAACTCTTGCATTTATACTAAATATATATGCTTGATATATTTGAATTAGTCTTCCACTCATAAAATCTAATTCACTAAATTCTTCATTAATTATTCTATAATAATCTTTACAATACTTAACAATTATTTTATTTTCAAGATATCTATTCTCCATTATATCACCAAAGCCTTAAAATGTCATTAAAAGTTACATATACCATTAATAAAATCATAAGTCCAAATCCAACTAGATTTAATACTGCTTCTAATTTTTCATTAGTTTTTCTTCCTATAATTTTTTCTATAATTAGTATAAATATTCTACCACCATCAAATACAGGTATTGGTATTAAATTAACAATTCCTACATTGATACTTAAATATGCTGTTAAATATAATAATACTTCTAATCCTTGATATTTAACTGTATCAATTAATGAATAAATACCAACTGGTCCACTTAAACTATCAGCAGATACTTGACCTGTAAATAATGATCCTAGTATTTTAAATATTGTAACTGTATTATCCCAAGTTCCTACAAATGCATAACTTACTGCATTTAAGAATCCTTTTTTATATGTAGCTCCACCATATTCAATACCAAAGTTTCTTACTTCTTCGTTATCTTTTTTAGTTACTTCTGGTACTACATTATATTTTTTTACTTGTTTATTTTCTTTTTCAACTATAAATTCATAATTATCTTTTAATTTTTTAGCAACTGCTTCTAATATATAATCATCTAATGTAGAAATCTTTTTACCATTTATTTCAAGTATTCTATCTCCACTTTCAAGTCCAGCATTATAAGCAGGACCATTTTCAACAACTGATTTTATAATAGGTTCTTCTACTGGTTTTCCATATAAAAGACCACTAATAAAGAATAATACAATAGCTAAAATAAAGTTAAATACAATTCCATTTATTAAAACCCAAAATGTTTTAAAAAATCCTTTATTTTCTAATATTCTATCTTTCTTAATCTTTTTATCTGGCATTTCTTTTTCTGCCATTGAAACATAACCACCTATTGGTAATAATCTAAGTGAATAAGTTGTTTCACTCTTTTTTGGTTTATGTTTTAAAAGAAGTGGACCCATACCTAAAGAAAATTCTTCTACATATACTCCACTCTTCTTAGCAGCTATAAAGTGTCCAAATTCATGTATAGAAATAATTAATCCTAAAATTATAAATAATATAAGTATCGTAATTATAAAGTTCATTTAAATTATCCTCCTAGAAAAATGATATTAAATAAGAAAATGCAAGTACTGCAAATAATATACTATCTAGTCTATCTAATACTCCACCATGTCCTGGCATAATATTTCCATAATCTTTAACACCAAAATTTCTTTTAATTGCTGAAAATACTAAATCACCACATGCAGAAATTAATGATAAAACTAAAGATACTAAAATTATATTAAATACGGTTGCATAAGTATTAATAATCGTTAAGTAAAATACAGTTCCAAAGAATGTTCCAAAGAATACTCCGCCTATTAGTCCTTCAACTGTTTTATTTGGTGAAACTGCTGGACACAATTTAATTTTACCTATTTTAGTTCCAAAAAAATGTGCAAATGTATCAGACATTATTGTTATTAAAACAACATAAATTAAATATAATACATTCATATTTCTAATTATTATTAAAAAATTAAATGCTGTTGATAATAATGTTGTAACTGCTAACATAAATACTGCATCATTAACACTATACTTTTTTTTCTTTACAAAAATTAGTGGTAATAAACATACAAATAAATTAAGTATGTATAATCTATAATCAATATTAAAGTCAAGACTTTTATTACATGATGATAAAACTATACAAAGATATGATATAAATATAAGTATTTTAACAAATGGATGTATTTTATTTTCTTTTTCATACACACTTACTATTTCATAAAATCCAATTATACTTAAAACCCCTACACCAAAATAATATGCATATCCTCCTAATATAATTAATGGAATAATTATTATTAATGCAATAATTGCACTTATAACTCTTTTTTTCATTTAACCACCTTTTTTATTATATCACTACATATGATTTTAAACAAGAAATTATGACAAAAGTAAAAGAGTATCACCTACTCTTCACATAACTTTTTATATTTATTAATTTTTTAATGCTGTTATTGGTACTACATATACACCATCAGGTCTTCTATAAGCTGCATTTGACATACCACAAATTACACATAAAATACTAGGTGCACGACCACCTTCATTTTTTATAGAGTCATGTATTTTTATTAAATTATTTGCTGCATTATCTATTTCATTTACACCAAGTTTAATTTCAAAGCAACACCAATTTCCATTTTTCAATTCTATTATGTGATCAATTTCTCTATTTTGATAATCTTGATAATGGTAGTTTTTTGCTTCAAAAGAATCAGCATATATCTTTAAATCTCTTTCTACCATAGCTTCAAATAAGAAGCCAAAAGTTTCTAAATCATTTATTAATTTTTCTTCTGATACATCTAATAATGCACAAGCAATAGATGGATCTGCAAAATGTCTTTTTTCTGATTGTTTTACTTTTATAGATGAACGAATATTAATTCCAAAAGGCTCATCATTATCTAATAAAAATAATTTATCTAATGCATTTAAATACTTAGTTAAAGTATCTTCATCAATATCTTTGTTATCGTTTTCTTTAATATCATTTTTTAATGTCTTGTTTGATACTGTTGTACTTTCATTTCTTGCTAATGATTTAAGTAGCAATTTCATCTTGTGTTTATCTCTATTTACTCCATCTAAACGATATAAGTCATCATCTATAATTAAATTTATATATTCATTTATTACTTTTTTTGATTGATCAGAAGTATAATTTATACATCCCGGAAATCCACCTCTAATAACCAAATGCATTAAATGTCTTAAATCAACTTCCCCAGTAGACTTTGAAATTTCTTTTCCATTACAAATATCTTGTAAAGATATTAACCCACTTGAATCCCCAGATTCATATAAAGACATAGTACGAAGATGAATTTTTCCAAATCTTCCAGCACCACTATGAGATATCCCTTTTCTATTTGGTGTAGAAGAACCTGTTAAAATATATTGACCTTTTAAACCTGTTTTATCAACATCAGTTCTAATTTCATCCCATAAATTAGTGGCTTCTTGCCATTCATCAATTAATTTTGGTTTTTTTCCCTCTAAAATTATTTTAGGTGATATCTTAGCTAATTCTACTTCATTAGAAGATTCACCTGTTGTTGTATGAAGTAGTGTTTCACTGTTAGCATGGTACCTACCTGCCCAAGTTTTACCACAATATTTTGGACCTTCAATACATACAGCACCAAATAATTTTAAATACTCTTCTATTTTCTCATCAACAAGTCTTTTTTTATAATTTTTAATTTCCATATTCAAAGACCTCCACTATAAAGAAATTATATAAAATTAATGCAAATTTGTCAACTATATTCGGTCGTTTTTTAAAAATGTATTCGGTCATTTTTTATAATTCTATTCGGTCATTTTTTAAATTTTTATTCGGTTACTTTTTTATTTAAATTAAATACAAATAAAAAGAGTATCACTACTCTTCACACAACTTTTCAATATCATCTTCATAAACAAGAGTTGAATTTTTATAGTTTTCACACCATTTATCATCCATTTTTATTTGTTCAAATTCTCCACATTCAACTCCATCATATTTAGCTTTACTTAAAATATTTTTATTTTTAGAAAGACAATAATATTTACTAGTATCATTTTCATCATATATCCATTTATAATTACCATTACTATCTTCTTTAAATTTTTGGAAAACTACTATTTTATAATCATCTATTTGATTTACTGTTTTATATTTTGTACTCTCATAATCCTCAGCTACATGTATTGCATTCTCAACTTGAGTATCACTACTCATATTTTCAATCATTTCACCTGTATAAATTCCAGTATTTGTAAGTAATTGTAAATCTTTTTTAGATATTTTTATTCCTGAAGCATTTGTATAATATCCATCTGTATATTCATAATTCTTATTACATATTGCATCTTTATCTCCATAACTACCAATTGTATATACTTTGTTAACTTTACAATACCACATTTTGTAAAACATACCATTATAAACTATTAAATCACTATTTATTTCTTTTTTGATTGCCATTTTAGGATTAGTATTTTTAGTTTTAGCAACATAATAATCAATGTAACTACCTGCTGCTAAAATAATAAATATAACAACTAAAATTAATATTATTTTTAATACTTTTTTCATATTTACTGCTTTCTACTATTTAACAAAATAGTAATTTTATTATATTATTTATTTTATGAAATGTAAACTATCTTTTAAAATTATCACAATTGTTTTATAATATCTTATGAGGTGTTTAATGAAAAAAATATTTATAATACTACTATTAATATTATCAATTACTAATATTAAAGCTTACGAAAATGATTATTTTAAAATAGATATTCCTGATGATTTTAAAGAAGAACAAACAGAAGATAATGTTTATAAATGGACTAAAGATAATAAATATATTGCTATTACTATTTCAAATAATAATACTCTTAAATATGATATAGCTACTTATACTAATGAAGATATTGAAAAACAAAAAGAATATTTAAAAAATAATTTAAATTCTAATTTAGAAGAATATAAAGTGAATGTAGATGTTACTAATATTGAGAAAGTTAATTTAAATGATAAAACTATTTTAAGATATAATTTATATTATCCTACTAAAGATGCAACTGGTTATGATATATATCAAATTGGTAATGTATTTACTACTAATAATTATATTATTACTATTATTTATAGTAGTGATAATGAAATAAATGAAGATGAATATTCTTTTATAAATAATTTTGTTATTAAAGATGATAATGTTATAAATATTGATAGAAGAAAATATATTTATTATATTGTTGCTATTGGGGTAATACTTGGTGTTATTGGATATATTGTATCACTTAAAAAACACAAATAAATTTTGTGTTTTAGTTTGCTATATTATCTTTAATTCTACTTAATATTAGTTTTTCTTGTCTTGATACTTTTGCTTGTGAAAGTCCCATAGCTTCTGCTGTTTCCATTTGTGATAATCCTTGATAGTATCTATAATTTATTAATTCTTGTGAAGTGGTATCTAACGATTCTATTTCACTTTTTAAAAGTATTTCATCATCTATTTCATTTCTATCATCAAAACTAAAGTTATTATATATTGTTTCATCTTCATTTATACTTTTAGCAAAAGATATACTTTCTATTATATTTAACATTGTTTTTTCATCTATTTCCATAAAATTACATACTTCATTAAATGTAGCTTCTCTTTCATATTTAGTATATAACATTTCTTTTACTTTAACATATTTTTTATAAATATTATATATTTCATCACTTACTATAATATTTTTATCTTTTCTTAAGAAATCAATCATTTCACCTTTTATAGAATTAAATGCATAAGTAGAAAATTTACAATTAGATTTATTTTCATCATATAGTTTATCTGCTTTAATTACACCAATACATCCTGCTTGAAATAAATCTTCTAAATTAGAATAGTTTTTATAACTATTAGCTAGTTTATATATAAGTCCTTCTGTTTCTTTAATTCTTTGATTTAATAAGTTAGTCATAATTTAAACACTCCTATACTTGATTTTTCATTTTTTGATTTATAACAATAATCAAATACATCACTATGCTTAAAATTATCTTTTAAATAATTATTAAGTTCACATAAAACTACTTTTCCTTTAAATCTATTTACTACATTAGATACTTTAATTAATGAATTAATACCTCTTCTATCTATTAAATCTACGGCTTTTAGATTAATAGTTACGAATTTTGCGGAAAGTCCTAGTATTATTGGTATTACTTCAGTTTCAAATTTTTCTACTTTATTACCTACAAGTACTCCATTTACTTTAATATAAAGTATATCTTTTTTATAGTCTATATCTGTTTTCATAAGTACATAATACTATATTTTTATATAGTTTTAAATTGATTCGACAAAACTAGATTTATTATTTAATTTTATCTTTTTAATTTTCTTTTTATTTATAATAAGTATTAAACAAATTATTAACAATGATAAAAATAATAATATAAAATAGTAATAAATATTATCTATTGTTTTAGGATTATTTACTTTTTTAGGTACTTCTTTTATCTCTTCTGGTATTTTAGGCTCTTCCGGTATTTTAGGTTCTTCTACTTCAATTTTATTTTCAACTAATTGACAATATTGTTTTTTACAATATTCATCTGGATTTGTAACTATATTTTCATCAGCATCTAAAATTACTATATCATTAGTTATATATCTATAAAATGTTTTTTTAGATGATTCTAATTTAGAATAACTTTGATCATTATATTCTTTATAATATTCTTCTGTTACTTGTCTATCAATATCATATGTTTTATAAAGTTTATCAATATAAGTGTAAAATGTCTGACTTTTAAGTAAATTTGGATTTAATGAAGTTGGTTTAATTTCCATAATACAATTTTCTACTTTAAAAGTATTATTATATATTGAATATTCATCATTAGATAAATAATTAAAAGTAAATGTATTGTCATTTTTACAATCACATTTATAATAAAGTTTAACTAATAAATTGTTAACATTTTGTTTACTTTTAAATTTAATATTAATATTTTCTTTACTTTCTATATAATCATCATAAATATTATTTATTAAACTAGAAAATTTATCATCAACAATTAATTCTAATTTTTGGTTATTATTAGTAACTTCTATTTCTGATATTAAAACTTTATCTTTAAAATTAATATTATCAATTGAAAAACTATAAATATCATCTTCAGTATATGTAGTATTCCCAACTTTTTTATTAATTACTCTATCAATAAAGTGTTCTGGTTCAATCAAAGATTCTTCACTTTCAGTAGTTAATATAAAATCATTATAATCTACTTCTTTATCTTTAATATCTTCTTTTTTTAAATATTCAATATTTACTATAGTGTCTTTATACCATAAATACCTCTCTTCACTTTCAATTAATTTTTTATTTACACCTTCTGGATATTCACTTGACCACTCACTATAGGTTAGTTCATAAGCGGAAACTTTAATAAAACAAGCAAACATAATTAAAGATAATATAATTTTTAAAATATTTTTCATTTTACCTCCTCTACTATATAATTAGCCATAAGTGAGGCAAAACACTTCTTTTTTTGAAAATTTTTTAAAAAAAATAAAACACCTTGAATATTTCAAGGTATTATAATAACTATTTATTTTATTGATATTTTGTTATATCATCTATTCTTCCTGCAAAATATGGTTCTTCTTTTCCTTTTTCTCTTAAGAATATTGCAAATGTATCATCTACATAAAAGTATCTTGGTTTAATTTCTTTTTCTGGTTTTTCAGAACTTTCATAAGATATATCAATTCCACCTTCACTTTTTATTTCTCCACCTGTTTCATCTAAACTAAAATTTATACTTTGCATTGCTTTTTCTATTTTTGCTTTACTATTATCAGCTGTAGTAAATTCTTTACCAGCTAATTCTGTATATTCTCTTATTTCATTAAATGTTAAATTTGGTGCTTTAAATTCATCTATATCATTAAAGAATATATCGCCTTCATATTTATTTGTTTCTTCAAGCATATTTTCATATATTTCATTAAAATTATTTCCTATAGGATTTTTATAGAATATAACTTCATCATCAGTTTTAGTATTTATTAATATAGCAAAATCATTTTTAGAATTGTAATATAAAACTTTAATTTGATTTCCTACAGAATTTTTAGTACTTTTATCTATTCCAAAATATTTTACATCTTTATATTTATTTCCAAATTTATCATTATCTAATTTATCAAATTCCTTTAAAAATTCAAAATTTCTATATAACATTGTATAAAAGAAATATCTTCTACTATCCATATTATTAGGATTATCTAAGTCTTCTTCATCCCAACTAAAGCTATCTAATATATCACTAGTTTGATTAAATTTTTCCTTTATTCCATTTTCTATTTCTTCTTTTAAAGCTAATGTTTTTAATCCATAAATTTTATAATAGTAATCTTCTGAAATCATTGATTCATTAAAATCTTCTTTGTTTAAGTTTTCTACCATTTCTAATTGAGGATTAAATACTACGGCTTGCTTTACAAGTTCATTTTTCATATCATTCCAAACTAATTGAAATGTTCCACACCAATTACTATCTGTAGTTATTTTATCATTCATTGTTGGTACAACTGTAATACCTTCTGTAGGTTCTAATTTTGTTGCTTTTTTCCTAAATAAATTTGTTTTACTTACTACAATAATTCCAACTACTAATAATAAAATTAATGTAGCAAATAATATTAATAATTTTGATTTTTTATTCATATACACTCCTTTTAAATATTTATATTATTACTATAACATTAATTAATATAATATTAAAGCTTTTTTATAAAGGTTGTGTTAAACATAATGACTGATAAATAAAAAGGTGGTATAATTAAAATAGCCAAACAAAAGATAAAGGAA
>CANRBS010000005.1 GCA_947628895.1 uncultured Bacilli bacterium | reverse complement strand
CCTTTATCATTTGTATCTTTTCCATTATATATCTCTATATTTATTTTTGATAAAATATCTGTTGTTTCATCTTTTCCATTTGGATATTCATACAAATTTGTTTTCATTGTTAAAAAGTTATATCCATCTGTTGTTATTTCTTTTGTCTTTTCATTTGTATATCTATCCAATCTTAATGTCTTCATATATATTAATTTTGGATTTTCTTCATTTGTTGTATCTGTATATTTTAATGTTGTTTTTACATCTTCATGTATTACATTATCTTTTGTTTCATCATCATTTACTGGTATTATTTCTAATTTTCTTAATGTATCATTTCCTAATATTAAGTCGCATTCTTCTCCTGTACTACTACATGTCATGTATCTTATTCCATTATTCTTTATTAAATCATTATTTATTACTCTTGATACTGATGAACCATATACTAGTACATCACTATTTTCATGTATTTCACTATATGTCTCTCTTAATTTTA
Organism: uncultured Bacilli bacterium; assembly: GCA_947628895.1. GTDB lineage: Bacteria > Bacillota_I > Bacilli_A > RF39 > UBA660 > CAG-1000. Next base: position 45,616 of record CANRBS010000005.1, on the reverse strand, counting down.
CTAATGTAGTCAAAAGTGATACTAATATTACACTTACTAATATTATACTTACTATTACTTCTATTAATGTAAATCCTTTTTTATTTTTCATAATATACACCTACAATTCTATTGAAGCATAGTAATAATTTCCACTCCTATAAAATACTCCAATCATATAAGGAATTGGATCACTACAAGTAGAACTATTACTAGAATCATTTTTATCATTACACTTTTTTAAACTTTTCATATATTCAATGGTTCCATTATCATATTTATTAACAGCTGATCCATTATTAAGTTCAGTCTTTATATTATCTACTACATATATATATCTTATATCCATATCTTTAAATGTTGAAGAACAATTATTTAATAAATAACCAAGTCTTGTACCATCACAATTATCTTCATTAGCTTGAAAATTTATTCCAGCAAATCCACAACTACCTGATTTACTATAATTACATTCATCAGTAACACCTATATTACTAAGTGAATATAATAAATATTTATCTGATGCTCTATCATAATATTCTTTTTCATTAGTTTTTCTAGAAATCAAAGAATAACTAGAAATAAGCATAGTTAAAGCTAATGCTACAACCATTAACACTATAACACTTTCAATAAATACAAAACCATTTTTTTTCATAAAAAAACCTCCTTACATTATTATATATGGCTTATTATATTCTCCATTACCTGACTTTATAATTACATTTGAGTTTATTGATATAACAGGAACTACATCTAATACTTCACTCAATCTAGTATGACTAATTGTTCCATCATCTTTTAAATATACATTAGTAGCATATGTATCAAATCCATATGGACTCATAGTCCAATATGAAGATCCTGTATTCATATAAAATCTATCATTTACTTCCTCATATAATCCACCAGCATAAATAAGATCTTCAATAGTAACTAATCCTACTGGATAATTTAATAGCATATTACCTGTTGTGTCATTACCATATGAATATGTTGATAAAGTAAATCTATCTTCTTTATTATCACATTTAAATGTTAAATCTTTTATTTCTAAATTATCAATATAAGGGTTTTGAACTAATGGATCTATTATAGTAGGTACTAATCTAGATGCATTATAATATACTATATCATTTTCTCCTTCAACAATTTTTCTATTATTACAAAATACAGTATCTACAACATATACTGACTGCTCTGTTCCATTTATATTTTCAGAATACCAATTATCTAAAATATCTTTTAAATTACTTCTTGGAGTTAAAACACCTAAAGATAAATCTCCATACATATATCCAACACTTTCAGGATTAGTATCATCTGTATTATATGCACTAGTTGCAATACTTACAGGTACTCCTGTTTTAGGACATTCTCCACCAGTATATTTTCCACCATAACGCAACCTAAAACTTCCATCTTCATTACTTCTCATTATTCTAAAACAACTATTTCCTAAAACTATATAATTGTTTTCAACTTCTCCTCTAAAATAATACATTCTGCCACTCATTCCGTCTAAATTTAAATCAGTTTTAGTAATATCTTCTGTATAAAAAAGTCCATTTCCATTAGCAACATGTAAATTACTTATTTTATGAAACTTTATATCTGTATCTAAAACAGGAGAATTATCTAATAATAATTTATTTAATAAAGTATTTTTAGTTTCTTTAGAAGATGATATATCACTATTTATTTTTTCATCTATTGCTTCTAAAAATTTATTTTTTTCAGAATATGTATTTAAAATAGCAAGCATCAAAAATAAAAATACAATTAGAAATGTATATACTAGTGTCATAGATACAAAACCATTCTTATTTTTATTTTTCATAATCTTCTTATCCTATTCTTTATACATTATATAACAAAACAAAACAAAAATCTACTATTATTTAAGTAGATTTTTTATTATATATTTTCACTTACAATATTCATTCCTGAATAAATATAATTAAAAGCATTTTTAATATTAATGCAATTCATGTATTCATTTTCAACATCAATAATTTTAGGAGGTATTGAAATCAAAATGTTTAACATCATTTTTTCTTCTTCTAAAAGACTTAAATTTTCATTATAAACATTTAATAAGTAATTAAAATCTAATTTAAATCCTTCTTTTTTATAAAATTTATATAAATCAAGTACAGGAGTATCAACCAAATAATTATCAAAACTAATAAGATAATTTTTATCCCCTCTTATAAAATGATCAAGTGATAAATTATTATGAACAATGCAAACTCTTTCTTTAGATTTATTTTCAACGGTTTTAAACCATTTTTTTAATGTACTACTAGCATATTTAAGTGAACTATCAATTGCTGTATAATTTCTTGCAAATAAATAATGTGATGGAGACATAAATATTTCTTCTTCTATTTTACTTATCATATTCTCATAATAATTTTTTAAGTATTCAATATTATTATTTAATTTATTATATATTTTTCTATATTTATTTTTACTCACATCTTTATAAAATATAGTTTTATAATGTAACATTGATACAGTTTTAATAAATTCTACTCCTTTTATTACTTCATGATATTTTTTACTTTCAATGTATTCTGTTTTAATTGTATCTTCATCACTGGATTCTATTTTTGGAAAATTATCAAATCCTCTTGTTTCTAAATAATCATATAATTCAAGTACTTTATCGCTTCTTTTTTTTATAACTTCATTATCTTTAATTATTACATTATTTTTATATTTTTTACTCATTTATTTGTGGAATAATTATCTTATCTCCAACATTAATTTCATTTAAATTATTGTAATCTTTTAAATCATTTATAGTTACATTATATTTAGAGCATATTGATTCAATTGTATCTCCAGTTCTTACAATATAAACTTTATATGTATAATATTTATTTTCATTATTTATTATATTTGTTATATTATTTATATTTTCATTTAAATCAATATCTGTAGTTTCATTATTTACTGTAGTTTTATTATCTAAATTTAGTGTTAAATCATTATCTTCTAATGTATTTGTACTTAAATCTATATCATTAAAACTATCATTTATATTTGTATTAATTTCATTATCTAATTCATTTTCAATATTTTCTTCTTCTTTAAAATATTGTTGCATAAAATCATCACTTGAATAATCACTTTTATCTTTAATATCTTCAATCACATTATCTTCCTCCTTATCTTCTTCACAAGTTAATTCTAAATCTATATTTGCTCTTAATACATCTTTTGAAATATCATAAGTAAAATTATCAATTTCTATTTTAATTGTATCTTTTTTTATTTTTCTTGAAACTGCTATAGAAAAAGGAATTTTATAATAGAATTCTTCATCTAACACACTAGCCTCAGTCATTTTATAAGTTCCAGATATTACTACGGTACCTTCAATTATTTCATCTTTTACGGCATATTCATGTTCTAAATCAATACTTGTTATTTCACCAATTTTAGTCTTAAAAATAATATCTTTTTTTAATGGGATAATTTCTTTCATAACCTCTCCTTTCATTAATATATATGAAAAAAAATATTCTTTATGAATATTACTTCAAAAGAATATTTTTTATTTAAATAAATCATTATATATATCTTCATAATTTGATACTAATATTATATTTATACTATTTTTTAAATCTTTACTCATCCATTCAATATCACTTTTATTATCTTCTGGAATATATATTGTATTTATTTTATTTCTCTTAGCAGCAGTTATTTTTTCTTTTAAACCACCTACTTTTAATATATCACCTTTTAGAGATACTTCACCTGTCATTGATATATTTTCACTTATTACTTTATTTTTTATTAATGAAAGTATAGCTGTTATAATTGCACACCCAGCAGATGGACCATCTTTTGATATACTAGATTCTGTAAAATGAATATGAATATCATTTTCTTTAAAGAAATTTTCATCAATATTAAATTTTTTAGCATTACTTTTAATATAACTTAGAGATACTTCAATACTTTCTTTTACTACGGCTCCAAGTGAACCAGTAAAAGTATATTTACCACTACCTTTATAGAAAGAGGCCTCAATATCAAGTGTTTGTCCACCTAAATGGTTACAAGCAATACATCTTACTACTCCAGTATGTGTAATTTTTCTTTTTGTTACATTTAAAAACAATTCTTTTTCTAAATAATGTTCTAAATCACTTTCAGTAATTCTTATGTTTATTACTTTTTTAGATGATTTTATATATTCAGTAATTACTTTTCTTATTATTTTACTTATACATCTTTCTAGTTCTCTTACTCCTGCTTCACTTGTATATTCTTCTATTATTTTTTTAATAGTAGTACTATCAAACTTAATTGAATTATTTTTAAGGCCATGCCGTTTTAATATATTTGGTATTAAATAATTTTCACAAATATATAATTTTTCATTATCAGAATATCCTTCTAAATTAATTATTTCAAGTCTATCTAAAAGTGCTAGTGGAATTGAAGATATATCATTTGCAGTTAATATAAATAATACTTTACTTAAATCAACTTCTTCATCTACATAATTATCTGTAAATCTTTTATTTTGACTTACATCTAATATATCAAGTAATGTAGATGCAGGATCTCCCTTATAATCTTTTTTTAATTTATCAACTTCATCAAGTAAAAATACTGGGTTATTACTACCACATTTAATTAATGATGTAATTATTTTACCTGGGTTTGATCCAATATATGCTCTTCTATGACCTACAAGTTCTGCTGAATCACTCATACCACCTAAAGATATTTTTACAAATTTTTTATTTAATGCTTTAGAAATTGATTCTGCAAATGTAGTCTTTCCAACTCCAGGAGGACCAACTAAGCATATAATTGGACTATTTATATTTGATTCTATACTTTTAACAGCAGTATATTCTATAATTCTATTTTTAGCTTCAATCATACCATAGTGAGATGAGTTTAATTTCTTTTCTATTTTTGATAAATCTTTTTCATCTTTAGTTTCTCTGTACCATGGTATTTCAAGTAAATATTCTATATAGTTTCTAATAATTCCTGTCTCAGGACTCATTTCACTAGAAGAATCATATCTATCAATTTCACTTAATAATTTATTTTTAATTCTTTCTGGGAATTTTCCATTATTAACTCTATCTCTTAAATTAATAACTTCTTCATCTCTTGTTAAATTCTCACCAAGTTCATCTTTTATAACTTTTAATTTTTCTTTTAATATGTATTGTTTTTGCTCATCATCAAGACCTTTTTTAATTTCAGTTTCAATATGTCCTTCAAGATCTATTACAGCACTTTCAATAGCAAGTTCTTTTATTAAAGTTTTACTTCTACTAATTGGTGAACTATCAAGCATTAATGAAAGTTTTTTTTCAAATGTAAGTGATAAAAAACTTCCTACTAAATCTGTTAATTTATCAAGTGAAATATTTGATTTAACTTCTGCCATTATTGAGTTTGTTACAAATGGATTTTTATTAACATAGTTTTCAAGCTCACTCATTAATTTTCTAGTATATGCAGTAGTTTCAATTTCACTATCTTTATTTTCTATATTTGTAATAATACTATCAAGTATTTCTTCTTCATTTGAATAATTTACATAACTAATTACTTTAACTCTATATAAACCAGATACAATAATTCTTTTATTACCATTAGGAAGATCAATTACACTTTTTATTTTACTTACTACACCTATTCTTGGTAAATCACTTGTATCAGGATTTTCTTCAAGATTATCAAGAGGACATACAACTAAAACTTCACTATCATGATATAGACTTGATATTTCAGTAACTTTCTTACTTATATTACTCTTAAGTTCTATCCTTACTTCTTGATATGGAAGGAGTACTAGATTCTTTAGTAGTATAACAGGTAAATTACTTTTAATCATGTCTTACTCCTCCTCTTCATGAGTTATTATTATAAAAGTTATTTAAAAAAATGTAAACAAAAAACACAAAATTTTTACAAAAAAAAATTACATTTTAAATTCTATCAAATGTAATCTTTTTTACCTTCTCTTGTTTTATAGAATTTAGTATTAAAGTACTTACTCTTTCATAGTCAACTTCACCTTTAACTATTATATTTTTATATTTAGAAATTTTTGTAAAACACTCTTCTACTTCTTCATCATTATACTTTTCTATTCCAAATTCTTTACTTAATATTGATGGATAATAATCACTTAATTTCTTTAAAATATGAATTGCTATTTGTTCTACTGTTAATACTTCTTCTTTAATAATTGTCATACTTGCAAGATTTAATGCAACTTCATTATTTTCAAATTTAGGCCATAATATTCCTGGAGTATCTACTAAATCCATATATTCATTTATTTTAACAATATTTAATTTTTTAGTAACACCTGGTTTATTTCCAACACCTAATATACTTTTACCAATAAGTTTATTAATTAAAGTACTTTTTCCAACATTTGGAACTCCTATTATCAAACATTTTGCTTTTTTAGGAAGTAGTCCTTTTAGATGTCTTTTCTCATTTATTTCTATCATTAATGATTTAACCTCTTCAATAACTTTTTTATAGTCATTTGAATTTTTAGCATCACTAGTAATTACAATACTTCCTTCATTTTTATATTTTTCTATCCATTTATTAGTAATACTTTCATCACATAAATCATATTTATTAAATACAATAATACTTTTTTTACCATTAATTATATTTTTTAAATCAGGTATTCTAGATGAAAATGGTATTCTTGAATCTATTACTTCTATTACTATATCAATATTAGAAATAATATTTTTAATATCTTTTCTAGTTTTATACATGTGGCCTGGATAATAATTAATATTTGTTTTATTTTCATTCATCATAATTAACCTCCATTTTAATTATTAATAATTTCATTAAATAATTCAACTAGTTTTCTATGCGAATAATTAGTATCGATACAGGTCGTACCTAATTTAGAAGATAATTTATCATGTTCTTTTCTACTATATTTGGCTCTATCATCTAATATTAAATATTTCCCATGCATAGTTCCATCATTTTTATCTTCTTCTGTTGTAATAAAAGAATGGCATAAAGCATCTCTCAAATTTTCCAGTGTTATATCGTCACAAAAATTTCCGCGCACTTTAGGAACAATATAATTAGGTCCTGGGGTCTCTAATTGTCCAGATGGTCCTTTATAGATATACGGAATTAATAAATATAACGATATTATTTCTTTGACTCCGTTTACATCAAGTACATCTTTATTGCCTTCTAGTATTGCTAAAGCTATATCTGCCATAAATTTTGCATGAGAATTATAGTTTTTTTCTTTGTCATTCATTTTTATCACCACTACTTTTACTTTCTTCTATTAACAAATCAAAATCTGATTTATATAATTTATCTTGTTTTATTCTATACTTTTCAAATTCTGTTAAAGCTTTATCACAAGCAATTTCGTGTGATATTTTTCCGGCATCTTTTAATATATCTCTATCATCTGCAAGTAAAAATTTATCAATTCTATTTGCCCAATCTTCCATTGTCATTGGTATATGTCTTCTTGCCCGATTTTCTGCAATTTCTAAAAATGCACTAACAATTCTTTCTAAATCTTTAATTTCTTCTTCAGATAAATAATTTTTAGCAATAATAACATCTGATTCTATTATTTTTCCATTTGGTGAATTTTTCCATGATGTTAAACCCATATGTTCTTTATTCGCATCTACTCTATCATATATTATTTCAGCAGCAGTTTGTTTTGAAACAGCGTAGTGCATTTTGTTTTGAACTTTTTTAAAAAAATCTATAGAAATAGGAGATTTAGGGTCATAGTCAATGCTTGTTGCATATATATCTGTTACTTTTTGATAAAATCTTCTTTCAGACAATCGTATTTCTCTTATTTCTTCAAGTAACTTCTCAAAATAATCTTTATCAATAAATGAGCCGTTTTTCATTCTTTCTTTATCTAATACATAACCTTGAATCGTAAAAGTCTTTAAAACACTAGTAGCCCATCTTCTAAATTGAGTAGCCCTAATTGAATTCACTCTGTATCCTACAGAAATTATTGCATCTAAATTATAATATTTTGTTTGATACTTTTTTCCATCTTCAGCAGTATGTTCCAAAATGGAACATACTGCTTTTCTATCCAATTCATTTTCTTTAAAAATGTTATTCAAATGTTTTGTAATAGCTGGTCTTTGAACATCAAAAAGTTCTGCAATTGCCTTTTGAGTCATCCAAAGAGTTTCACTTTCATATCTTACTTGAATACCTTTATCTTTTTCTTGTACTTTAAAAGTAATAAACTCTTCAGCACTACTTCTAATCATTAAATCTTTTGTCATTTTATCATCTCCTTTTCATATGTTCTTAAATGTCGTAATCACCCTTCTAATTTCTAATACAAATTATACTAAAAATACTATAATCTTAATAATTTTTTAATATTTTGATCCTTATTTAATAAAAAGATGAAAAATCAAAATTAGATAAGTTCCTTTATTTATAAGAAGTTACAAGTGTTCTTAATTAAATCGTAATCAACCAATTGATGTTTGTTTTTTGAAAATTTTTTTCTTCATTTGACATTTTAATCACTACCTTTTTCATTTAATAATTTAATTTTTTCAAAATTATTTAAAATATCTAATTGATATTTACATATATCACTTAATATTTCAAATCTTTCTTTTTTCGTTTTACCTTTCATTTTATAGTAGATACTTTTTGTATAGTTTCATTATCGTAATCAGTTGTCTAATTCCTAATCAAAAAAGTAGTAACTTATTTTGTTGATTGTCCATTTATATCATTTTTTATAAATCAATTTTAATTAATACACCTTCTACCATTTTATCAAATTTTTTCCAAGTTTGTGTTTCAACAATTTTAAAACCTGCTGATTTAAATAATTGTAAAGCCTTATCTCTATCTTTTTCAAAATTATCATACAATTCCTTTATTCCGTTTTCTTTAGCTACTTGACACAATAATTTTAAAGCTAACTTTGAATAACCACAGCCTCTATATTTGTTCTCTATTAATATTCCACATTCATATCTATTTTCATTTCCATTGTAATGATAATTTACATATCCAACATATTCATTTAAATCCAAATCTTTAATATAAGCAAAATATTTATTTTTATCTTTTCTCTTTTCATAAGTTTCTTTCCATTTTTCTTTTGGAAAATCAATACATCCAGTATCATAATGATATCCATAATAAGAAACATCATATCCCGCATTATAATTCATAGATAATAGATCTTTTTGTATTTTTTCTTCATACCAGTAATCTTTTAATTTTGGTACATATAGTTCAATATTTTTCAAATTTATCACCTCTATAAATTTTTTTGTTAACTTTTAACTATTAATCCTAAAGAGTTAATTGGCATAATCCATTTTATATTATATTATTATCGATTCTCATCAATTTTAATCCATTTTTAATAAACCATACATGATTTAATTTTTAATAAAACTTTGTTTATAATTGCTCATCAACTAAATGGTTAAATAAATTGCAATCAAATAGTTGATATTTGTTTTATTATTATTCATTTTTATCACTACTCTCTTTATTTTCTTTAAAATATCTCTTATAGAATTCGTCCATTGAAGATATATATTTTTGATCTTGAATTACTCTATATTTCTCATATTCCCTCTCAGCTTTATCAACTGCAGCTTTATGGGTTATTTTACCAGAATTAGTCAAAATATTTTTTTCTCTAAATTTTAATAATTTATCGGTTGCATTTATCCAATCGTTCATAGTCATCACTTTATGTTCATAAGCCATATCTTCAGCATAATCTAAAAATGCTATAGTCAAACGGTTTAATTTATTTAATTCTTCTTCATTTAAATAGTTTTTAGCTATAGAAACATCATATTTATATATTAACCCATCAGGACTATTTTTCCAATTAGTAAGTCCCATATTTACTTTATTAGCATTAGCCCTTGTATAAATTAATTCTGCTGCTGTATGACCACTTATTGCATAATGCAATTTGTTTTGTACAATTTTAAAAAATGTGTATGCTTCTTCAGTTTTTGGATTATAATCAGATGATGTTGCAATAAACAAATCTGTTATTTTTTGATAAGACATTCTTTCACTTACTCTAATGGTTTTAATTCTTTCTAATAATTCATCAAAGTATTTAATGCTAAATTTATTTCCATTTATAAATCTTTCATCATTTAGAGCAAAACCTTTTATCATATATTCTTTTAGTATTTTTGTTGCCCAAATTCTAAATTCAGTTGCTTTTTTAGAATTAACACGATAACCTACTGCAATAATAGCATCAAGATTATAAATCTTAACCTCATTTGTTTGTGTTTTTTCTTTAATCGCTCCATGTTGAGTGGTATTTTCCATTTTGGAAACAACCATACTCTCATTTAATTCTTCCTCATCAAATATATTTCTCAAATGTTTTGAAATTGCTGGTACTCCAACATCAAAGACTTTAGACATACCTTTTTGTGTAAGCCATAGGGTTTCATCTTTATAGATTGCATCAACAACTATATTGCCATCTTTATTTTTATATATTAATAAATTATTTTGTTCTTCTATTTTACTCATTATCTCATCTCCAATCTATAATTAGTTTTAATAAACTAATTATAATTTTAACAAAAGAGTAAGTAAATTACAACTTTACTTACTTATTTTCTCTTTTGTTGTTTACCCTACAATTCATCTCTTTTTATAGAATAAACAATTGTATCATTTCTTTCATTTGTATATTTATTATATCCTCTTTCACGAAGAATTGCATCTCTATGCATTCCTGCTTTTTCCATAACTCTTCCACTAGCAGGATTCCCACTTATATAATCTGCTTCAATTAAATAAAATCCACAATCATTAAGTAAATATTCTAATACTCTTCTTAATGCTTCGGTTGCATAACCACATCCCCAATATTTAGAACCAAAAGAGTATCCAACTTCAGCAGTTGAATTCATTTTACTAGTTGATATTACACAAATACTTCCAATTACTTCATGTGTTTATTTTAATTCAACTATCCAATTATAACTTCCATTTTTATATTCTTCTATCCAAGACTTTATTACTGACTTTGTTTCTTCAACATTTTTAGGTACACTCCAACTTAAATATCTACAAGATTTTTCATCAGTTGCCCAATTATTAAACATACCATCAGCATCACTTAATTCAAATTTTCTTAATATTAACCTTTCTGTTTCAAGCTTTTTTGTATTTAATTCATTCATATTATCCTCCTAAATTATTATTTTTATGGTTCTATTCTACTTGGTCCTCTAAATATAAACATTGTTTCTTTCAAAGACATTGTTTCAAGTAATAACATAGTTAATCTATCTACTCCAATTGCAAATCCACCATGTGGAGGACATCCATATTTAAAGAATTCTAAATAGAATTTAACATCATCTTTTAAACCTTTTTCTTCTGCTTGATTACATAAAATTTCATATCTATTTTCTCTAATAGCAAGAGTAGTTGTTTCACAACCCTTCCATATCAAATCAGCACCTTGTGGTATTCCTTTTTCTCTTTTATGATAAAATGCTCTTTTTTTAGCACTAAAATCAGTAATAAATACAAATTCATGTCCATATTTTTCTTTTATATATTTTGATGCTAGTTTTTCTGATTCAGCATTCATATCTCCTACATCTTCATAATTCATTTTAAAATTATATTTTTCTTCTAAAATTTTATATAATTCTTCTAATTTAATTCTTGGAAATGGTTTAGTAGGAATTATAATATCTACATTAAATAATCTTTTAATTTCACTTTCATATTTTTCTTTTACTTCACTTAATCCAGCAATTATAAGATTTTCTTCAAAATCCATTAGTTCTTCTAAATTTTCTAAATAACTAATTTCTATATCAAAAGATGTAAATTCAGTAGTATGTCTATAAGAATTTGATTTTTCTGCTCTAAAAGCAGGTGCTATTTCAAATACTCTTTCAAAACCACTACACATTGCCATTTGTTTATAAAATTGAGGACTTTGTGCTAAATATGCTTTTCTATCAAAATATTTAAGTTCAAAAACATCAGATCCTGATTCACTTGCTGCACTAATAATTTTTGGTGTGTGGATTTCAACAAAATTACTTTTTACAACAAATTCTCTCATAGCATTAATAAGGCAAGTTTGAACTTTAAACATTAAATTATTTTTTTCATTTCTTAAATCTAAAAAACGATAATTTAATCTAGTATCAATTAAAGAAGAATTCATTTCTTTGTAATTGATAGGTAATTCTTCTAAACATTTACTAGTTATTATAATTCCATTTGGTATTAATTCCATACCATTTAATTTTACTTTTTCATTTTTTATAAGTTTTCCTGTAATTTTTACTGTACTTTCACATGATAAATTAGAAACTATTTCATTTAATTTATTATTTTCTTCATTCTTTTCAATAGTTACTTGTAATTTTCCATAACTATCTCTAATAATAAGAAATTGTACATATTGTAAGTCTCTAATATTATCAACAAATCCTACAATAGTAATATTTTCATCTAAATATTTTTCTAATTCATTTAAATTTTTCTTATTCATTATACCCTCCTAAAATAAAAACAGTTACATTATCCACAAGGGACGAATAACTGTTTTTTATTTTAATCCGCGGTACCACCCAATTTATTATATAAATTTATATAATCACTCTAGTAATTTAACGTTTTACTTACGATTTATTCTACTATTATTTCAAATAAATAGCTCCTAGGTGTCTTTCATTTATAATTTATATTATCTTTCACCATTTGATAACTCTCTATAATAAATTAATAAATTACTCTTCCTATTCATAGCTCTTGCAAAAATAATATCATAAATTGTAAATAAAAACAACCTTAATGGTTGTAATTTAATAATTTATTTTTCTTCTTTAGTAACTTTAATAGCTTCTTTTCCTTTATAGTATCCACACTTAGTACATGCTCTATGAGGAGCTACAACAGCACCACAATTACTACAAGTTGTAACAGTTGGAGCAGTTTTCTTTAAATGAGTTCTTCTTTGTCTTTTAGCAGTTTTACTAATTCTTCTAAAAGGTAATGCACCAAATAAAGTAATATCTAATTTCATTTTTATTCCTCCTTCACATCAAGATAAACATTTTTTCTTTGCTAATGTATTTTCTCATAAATAATAAAAAATATCAAGTAAAATTAATCATTTTTTATAAAAATTGTAGTTTTTTTATGAATTTGCTATAATATCTTATGAAAAAAAGGAGTATTTATGAAAAAGATAATAGGAATTGTAGTTGAATATAACCCATTTCATAATGGACACTTATATCAAATTAAAAAAATAAAAGAAAAATATAAAGATTCAATTATTATAGTATGCACATCTTCTTCATTTACTCAAAGAGGAAACTTATCTATATTAAATAAATGGGATAAAACTAAAGTGTCTATTTTAAATGGAGTTGATATTGTAATAGAACTTCCTTATGTATTCTCTACTCAAAGTAGTGATATATTTGCTCATAATGCTTTAAAACTTTTAAATGCTGTTCATATAGATACTTTATGTTTTGGAAGTGAAACTGAAAATATAGATGAAATTATTTCTTGTGCTAAAACACAAATCAATAATAATGAATTTGATTTAAAAGTAAAAGAATATCTAAGTTCTGGAATAAATTACCCTACTGCTCTAAATAAAGCTCTAAAAGACTTAAATAATTATGAAATTAAAAGTCCTAATGATTTACTAGCACTAAGTTATATAAAAGAAATAATAAAAAATAATTATAATATAGAAATATTTAATATTAAAAGAACTAATGATTATCATGACTTATTAGATAGTTCTAATATAGTATCATCTTCTAACATAAGAAATAGAATCATAAATAATCAAAGTATTAAAGATAAAGTACCACAAAATGTATATGAAATACTTAAAGATAAAAATATTAATAATAAATATTTTGAATGTTTAAAATATAAAATATTATCAGAAGAAAATTTAGAAAAATATTTAGATGTAGATGAAGGACTAAGTACAAGAATAAAAAGTTCTATAAATAAATCAAACTCATTAGATGAATTAATACAAAATATTAAAACTAAAAGATATACTTATAATAAAATATCAAGAATGTTAAATCATATATTATGTTCATTCACTAAAGATGAAAATAAAGATTTAGATATTGAATATATTAGAATACTTGGATTTAGTAATGAAGGACAAAAATATTTAAATGAAATAAAATCTAATTTAGAATTCCCTATCTTAAATAAATATGATACTAAAAAGTATAAAACACTTAATATAGAAAAAAGAGTTACTGATATTTACTCATATATTTATGAAGATATAAGTAGTGATGAAATAAAAAATAAACCATTAAAATTCTAATGGTTTATTTTGCTTCATACCAGTTTTTACCATAATCAATACCTACTTTAAGTGGTACTGATAATTTATATATGTTTTCCATAGTGTTTCTAACAAGTTCAATAACATCATTTAATTCATCATTTGGAGTATCAAATATTAATTCATCATGTACTTGTAATAACATTTTAGTTTTATAACCTTTTTCTTTTAATTCATTATAAATTTTAATCATAGCCATTTTTAATATATCAGCACTAGTTCCTTGAATTGGTGTATTTAATGCCATTCTATCTCCCATAGCTCTTATTAAATGATTAGTATTTTTAATTTCTTCTATTTCTCTTTTTCTATTTAAAAGAGTTCTTACATATCCAAGTTCTCTTGTTTTTTCAACTATTTCGTTCATATAATTATTAACTTCTGGATATAAATTTAAATATTTATCAATATATTGTTTTGCTTCACTAGCACTTATATCTAAGTTTTCACCTAACCCATAACCACTAATACCATAAACAATACCAAATATAACAGCTTTAGCAGTTCTTCTCATATTAGGAGTTACACTTATTTCATCACATCCAAATATATCAGCAGCTACATGTGTATGTATATCTTCACCATTAATAAATGCTTGTTTTAATTTATCACAATTACTAATATGAGCAAGTATTCTAAGTTCTATTTGAGAGTAATCACTAGATAATAATACACTGTTTTCACTAGCAACAAATGCTTTTCTTATTTTCTTACCCTCTTCACTTCTAACTGGTATATTTTGAAGATTAGGATCAATTGATGAAAGTCTACCAGTTCTTGTCCCTGTTTGCTTATATATTGTATGTATTTTATTATCTTCATGTATATAATCATTAAAAGTATCTAAGTATGTTGTGTAAAGCTTATTTAAATTCCTATATTCAAGTAATTCATTTATAATTGGATGAGAGTTTACGAATTTAATTAATACATCATGAGCAGTAGAATTAGCATTCTTACCTCTTCCTTTTGGTAAACCTAATTTATCATATAAAATATATGCTAGTTGTTTTGGACTTGATATATTAAATTTTTCACCTGCATAATTATAAATAGTATCTTCTAAGTTTGATAATTTTACTTTAATATCTTCTTTTAATTCATCAATTACTTCACTTTTAACATTAATACCAGTAATTTCCATATCAGCTAAAACACTAATTAATGGATGTTCTATATTATAATATAAGTCATTTAATTCTTCTGATACTAATTTATCTTGAAAACTTTGTTCATAATCATATAAATATTTAGCTTTTTTAACTATAGTAGACATTATTTCTTCATGAGTCATAGTACTTTTTTTACCAATAATATTATCATAATATGCAAGTTGTATTCCTACAGTATTAGCTAAATATGATACATCATCTTTAACATTATAATTAAGTAAGTAACTTGCGATTAATGTATCAAATTTACTATTAGTACTAATTCCTAATCTATTTAAATAAACAATATTCTTTTTTAAATCAAAAGTTACTTCAATATCATTAAGTAAATCTTTATTTAACATTAAACTAGCTTTATCAAAATAATATGATTTTTTACCATCATAAATAGATGCTCCAATCATATCAGCAGTGTGATAATTAGTACCATTTAATTCTAAATAGAAACTATATTTACCACTTAATTCTATTTTTCCTTTAACTTCTTCATATTCAATATTAGAATTATCTATTTTAGTTGGAATACTTTTTAAAAATGAATTAAATTCTAGTTCTTTATATTTATCAATTAATTTTTCAGTATCAGGTCCATTATATTTAATACTTTCAAATGTATAATCAAAATCAATTGTTTTATAAATAGTAGCAAGTTTATATGAAAAATAGGCATTTTCTTTATCATTAATTAATTTTTCTCTTGTTTTTTCACTTATTTCATTTAAATGTTCATATACACCATCTAATGTTTCATATTTTTGTAATAAAGTTAAGGCTGTTTTCTCACCTATTCCTTTAACACCAGGAATATTATCAGATGCATCTCCCATTAATGCTTTTAAATCTATCATTCTAATTGGTTCTATTCCATAAGTTTCTCTAAATGTTTCTGGGTTCATAATAACATAATCTTTTTGTTTTAATAATTTTACATCAACTTCATCACTAATTAATTGTAATAAATCTTTATCACTACTAATAATTGTAGCATTATAATCTTTATCTTCATCAGCCATTCTTGCAAATGTACCAATTATATCATCAGCTTCATAATTATCACATTCAATATATTTAATACCAAGAAGTGTACATATTTCTTTAGCAATAGGAAATTGAACTAACAAGTCTTGTGGTGTTTCAATTCTACCATCTTTATAATTTTCATATAAATCTTTTCTAAAATTATGTCCTTTATCAAATGCTACCATTATATATTCAGGTGCTTCTTCATTAATAATTTTATTTATCATATTTACAAATCCATAAAGTCCATTTGTAGGTACACCTTTAGAATTCTTCATTAAATTTCCCATATAAGCAGTAGCATAATAACTTCTAAATAATAAGTTATTTCCATCAATTAATATTGCTCTTTTTTTCATATACTCACCTAAAAATATTATACAATAAATAAATCATTTAATAAAGAAAGATAAAGAAAAAAACATTAATGTTAGTAATTTAACATCAATGTTTAAAATTATGTTAATCTATTGGAGTAAGAACAAGACGGGAGCCAACACTAGAGCTGGCTTCACCACTGCTCATGTAAAAGCCGAACTGACCAGAAAAAATGGTACGATAGCATCCACCCCCACGACTGAGCCAAGGAGAAATAGGCTCAAAGAAGCTCGAATAGTCGGCATACCATGCACTTTGATAGGTTCCACTACTACTCCAAAATGGTCCGAGTTCTCCTGTAGCATCTCCGAGTATTCTATATTTATATGATGTTCTTTCACTTAAATTTGAATATTTATCTAAATACTTATTATATATTTCATTAGTTATTATACTATCCATTCCACTACTTCCAGTTTTTCCATCTATATAAGAGGCCATATATTCCCAGGCACCACCACTCATATCATATACTCCTGTTATGTTTCCGGTTGTTGAAGCAGTATGACCATTAGTAGTATTCCATTTTGTATTTGCTGTAGTACTCCCACTTGCATTTGGTTCATTTGCTGCATAGCCTGTTAAATATCCACTATGATTATTTATTCTTACTTCATCTTTTATTCCATATTTTGAATGTGATAAGTATACTACTGCTCCCCACTCAGTATTTTTCATCATGTGACTATCTAAACTTCTATTGAAATTGTAAGCATTCATAAATAAATTATATATAGTTGCACCCATCCATGAATATACGGTTGGTTTTACTATTATATTTGATGGTTTTTCACTATTTACTTGTGCATTTGCTGTTGTCCATGTAGCTATATCTTCATCAGTTATAGGTTGACTAGGGTCGGCTTTTTGATTATATCCTGTTTCAAATTTTCCTACCCAAAATCCATTTGATGGTATTGATAAGAATGCTGGATGGGTCATTAAATCTCCAACTTGACAATCTTTTGTGGCTCCACTTGCTTTTGATGAACCACTTTCCATTGGTGTTATACACTCACCCTCTACTTCTCCTGTTGTTCTTGTTCCAAATTCTATTTCTATTGTCTTTTTTTGATCTTCCGGTTTACTACTTTCTAATCCTTCATAATCTCCTAAATTAAATATTCTATAACTATATTTTGGTATCCATACAAAATATCCTCTTATATCACTTTCTAATATTGTATCTCCTGGTTTATAATCACTTTTACTTGGTTTGTCTACTAATATTACTGCATTTGCCCATCTTTTAGCCGTATATTTATACCATTCATCATATTCGCGTGCATATGTTGCTACTCCTGTATCTGATAACATTACTGGTATCATTTTATCTCCTAATACTGGGTCAGCTCCATTTAATTCTCTTTCTACATATTTTGTTTTTGGCTTTTCACCATCAATCAACTGATTTCCCTTGCAATCAGTTATACTTGTCTTAGCTGCTTCTACTTTATATTTTTTTCCTATGTCTTCTCTTTGTATTCCATTTGTATTATTTGCTATTAATTCATTTGCTTCATCTCTTGCATTTATCTCTATTATTTTTCCTTTATCATTAAATTTAACTACATATAATATGTTACTTCTTCCATCTAAATTTAATGTATTTGTACTACTATCAAAACAATTTGTATTTTTATTTCCAATAGACAAAGATACATATTTACTCTCAGCACTTCTTATTATATTTTGTACTTCACGGGTAAATGTATTTATTTTTGCTTCTCTAAACATTTTAAGTACATTTGGTAGTGCTATAATTACTAGTATTGCTAAGATTGCTATTACTGCTAATAATTCTACTAATGTAAAAGCATTTTTATTTTTCATTTTTGTTACCTCTTCTCTATTTTTACTCCCTTATTATATCGTATATATATATATATATCAAGAGGCACATAATTATTTTTACATTAAAAAATGATACATAAGTATCATTAATTTATATAAGTTTTTTTAATATTATTATCTATTACACATGTAATTTCACTTGGAGCTTCATTATAAGTATCACTTAAATATTCAGATATTCTCATTACATCTTTTGAATCTTTAATTAAATAAACTGTATCAAATAATTTAACGGTTTCATCTATTTTAATAAATGCATTACACATACATATATTACCTACTATTTTATATTTTTTATCATTTATATATACGAATCTTCCTTTATTTGGTTTTAATAATCCATCTGCATATCCAATTGGTATAATACCTATTAATTCATTATCTTTTTCTGCAGTATAAGCTCCATCATAACCAACCGTATCACCTTTTTTAAGTTTTCTTATTCTAATAATATGACTTTTTAAACTAATAACTGATTCAAATCTATCATCTAAAGTAAGTCCATATAATAAGTCACCTATTCTAATACCATTTGTATATTTAAATTTATCATATAGAAGTAATGATTCACTATTCATAATATGAACCATTGGAAAATCATAATTTAATTTACTAAAAATATAATTAAATACATCTATTTGAGAATCAACTTGCTTTTTATTAGCTGCATAATATATATGAGTATATATACCTTCTACTTTTATGCCATTTTTTTGTGAATAATTAATTATTTCTTTTATTTCATTTACATCATTACTACCAAATCTATTCATTCCAGTATTTACTTTAATATGTATTTTTAATTTACGAGTAATTTTAATAGCTTTTAAATAATTAATGTCATCAATAGTAATTGAAATATTATTTCTAATACATTTATTTATGTCTTCTGGAAAAACTGGTGTTAATATTAATATTCCTTTTTTAGTATATTTTCTTACCATCAATGCTTCATCAATATTCGCGACAGCAAAATAATTTATTCCGGCACTTTCCATAGTTTTAATTACTTTATCATACCCACAACCATAGGCATTTGCTTTAACTACTCCAATATAATATTTATATTTATAATTATTAGTAATCTCTTTTACATTATGAAAAATCCCTTTTAAGTTAATTTCTAGAGTATTACCACTTAACATTTTCAATCTCACTTCCTAAAATATCTTTTATTTGCTCTAAATAATTCATTTTTTCATCGTCATCATGCATTAAATAATATTGATAATTTGTATAACATGGATATGGATTTACTTCAATAATTTCAGGTCCATCTTTAGTAATTGCTATATCCCATCCAATAAGTCTAATATTTGGAACTTCAAGAGCAGCCTTCTCACATAATTCAATTGTTTCTTTCATAAATGGTATTTTAATACCTTCAAATTTAAATCCAGTAACAGGATGAGTTTCAAATACATTTAAGTCATCATCAACCATTCTAGATATTAAATTACCTTTATCATCAAGTCTTCCTTGAATGTCATGAGAACTAATTGTATCAGTAAGTCCATCATTTATACGCAGTATTCTTTCAAATATATTTACTTCTCCATCTTTTAATATAGTTACTATTCTTATATTATTAACAGCAAATTCATTAATTTTATCTAATTCTTTATGTTGAATAATTTTTTCTTCTATTAAATATTGTCTTTTTTCAATTAAATCTTTATATAATTTTTCATAATCATCAATGTTATTTGCAACTATTTTTTTAACACCATCTCCACCAAAACCATCAACTAGTTTAGCAAAAACAATTTCTTTTTCTTTTACAAATTTTTTAAATTCATTAAGACTAGTTACTCTTAAATCAATATAATCTCTTTTTATATAATTATGAAAAATTTTATTACAAACTATTTTATCATCCATAGTTACTCTATATTTAATAGGATTTAAATATGCAAGTAATTTTCTATAGTTTTCTGTATTTAACATTTTGCTTCTATCAGTATCATTTAAATTAGCATAATTACCTTTCATATAATCAACATAACCAAGTTTATATTTAAAGACACATCCTAAATAATCCATTTTAATAGAAAGTCTACTTCTATTGTTTAATGATGCCTCCCTATTTAATACTTCATTCATTCTTTTAAATTGAATACTTTTTATTCTGTTAATAATATATGACATAATTTCACCTCTATTTTTATTCTAACACATTTTTTTATATTTAAAAACAAAATAGATTATTTTTTACAAATAAAAAAGTATCAAATAAATTTGTACTTTTATATCTATTAAATTACATTATTGACAACTTGGAATAATTGTGTCATCTTTTAATTCACTAACTTTATACTTTCTATTTGAAGATCGTGAACCAACATCTAATTCATTAATTTTATCACCATTTGCAGTAAATTCAAAAATATCACTTGTAACAACTATATTTGTAACTTCTCCTTGTTCATTTAATTTTACATAATATTTTAAACTAGTATCAGCTAAAACAACTTTTATTGGATTTGTTTCACTATGAAAACAACTCTTTTCTTTTTCTAATAGTAGACTTGAAGTAAAATTTTCTCTTGCAAATTTTATTAAATTTTGAACATCATTTACGAAAGCAGTTTCCTTAGTCTTTTTAGATGCATTTTTAAAATAAAATACACCAAGTACTATTAATACAATTATAAATATTATCATTAATAATTTTTTTAATGTAAGTCCCTTTTCACTCATAATTATCACCTTCCTTTCTTATTATATCAAAAAATGCATAAAAAATCATTATGCATTTTTACATATTTCATTACTATCTAAAATTATTGTTACAGGTCCGTCATTAAATATTTCAACTTTCATATCACTTCCAAATATTCCAGTTTCTACACTTACAAATTCACTTAATTTTTGATTAAATTTATCATAAAGTATAGTCGCGGTAGCTGGATTTAATGCATTTATAAATGATGGTTTTCTTCCTTCAGTACAAGATGCATATAAAGTAAACTGGCTAATACTTAAAATACTACCTTTAGTATCAAGTATACTTTTATTCATTTTACCATTTTCATCTTCAAAAATTCGTAAATTAATAATCTTATTAATCATTTTATCTAATATTTTTTCATTATCACCTTCCGTAAATCCAACTAAGATAACAAAACCATGATCAATCTTTCCATTTATTTTACCATCAATTGTTACTTTACTTTTTTTACTTCTTTGAATAACTACTCTCATTAGATAAATATCCTTTCTACGGCTTTTACACTCTTAATTAATTTTATTTCATCTATGAACTCATGTAAAGACTTTATATTTTTTACTTTACAATTTATATCATAAAATAATTCTTTATTTCTATTTATTAAATTTATTGAATCTACTATTATTTCTTTTTTAGTAGCTAGTGTAATAATATTTAGAAGTATATCACTTACTTCATCAATATATACTTTTAATTTTGCATTATATCTATTATCAACATCATTTTCCCAAGAAGCTTCAATAATTCTATCACTACTTAAATCAATATTAGGACAATTCTTAGAATGTATTTTAACTCCATAACCCCTTGTTATATATCCTACTATATCTTCACCATAAACAGGATTACAACAAGTTGCAAGTGTTGATAATATATCTGTAGATCCCGCGATTACTATACCATTTTTAGATGAACCTTTTTGTTTTGGTAATGTAAGTACTTTAGATTTTGGTTCTTTTACTTCAAGTCTATTAAGAATAGATGATGGTAAAAACTTCATAGTTGCAACAGAGAAATATAAGTCATCTAAAGTTTCTATTCCAAGAGCTTTAGATAGTTTTTCCATATTTTCATCGTTTAATATTTCATTTATATCTAAGTTTCTTTTTTTACATTCACTTGCCATCATATCATGACCAAGTGATATATATTTTTCTCTTTCTTTTTTATAGAAGTATGATTTAATTCTACTCTTAGCACTATCTGTTTTAACAAACTTTAACCATCCTTTAGATGGAGCATGTCCTTTTTGAGTTATTAATTCTACTAAATCTCCATCTTTAAGTTCATAATCTAGTTTTACCATTTTAGAGTTTACTAGTGCACCAGTTGTAGTATTACCTACTTCACTATGTATTTTATATGCAAAATCTATTGGTGTACTTCCTTGAGGAAGCTCTATTATATCTCCTTTTGGAGTATATACATAAATATCACTTCCTTTAAGTTCATCTTTGATATTTACAAAGAAATCCATATTTTTTTCCATATCATTTACTTCTACTAAAACTCTAAATTGTTCTAATATTTTATCTAAATTATTTTTAACACTTCCATCAATATGTTCTTTATAACTCCAGTGAGATGCTACACCTTTTTCTGCTATTTCATCCATATCATAAGTTCTTACTTGCAACTCATATATTCTTTTATCTTCACCAAATATTGTTGTGTGTAAACTTTGATATAGATTTGGTTTTGGATTTGCAATATAATCTTTAAATCTATTTGGAATTGGTTGATATTTAGCTTGAACAAGACCAATTACTCTATAGCAATCTTCTACATCATCAACTAAAACTCTAAGACCTAGTAAGTCATAAATATCTTCCCATTTTTTACCATTTTTAAGTTTATTATAAATTCCTCTAACTGATTTAACCCGCGATAATATTTGATACTTAATATTGTGTGCATCAAGTATTTGCATTATTTCATATTTCATTTTAGCAAGTGATTTTTCAAGTTCAGCTTTAGATGAATTTATTTTATCTAATACTTTATTATATCCTTCACTATCATTGTATTGTAAGCATAAATCTTCAAGTTCACTTTTCATTTTTTTCATACCAAGTCTATGTGCGATCGGTATATAAATGTTTTGTGTTTCATCTATTATATATTTTTTATGTTCTTCATCACTTAAATCAAGAGTTCTAAGATTGTGTAATCTATCTGCAAATTTAATAAATAATGTTGCTGGATTTTCTGCAAGACCTACTATTATTCTTCTATATTTTTCTGGATTATTTATTTTAAATGTTTGCCTTAAATTACTTATTTTAGTAACACCATTTACAATATTAGCACTATCTACTCCAAACGAATCTACTATCTCATCATATGTCATTTTATTTAATGATATAGCTTCATGTATTAAAGCAGAACCTATAGTTACTGGATCCATTTTAAGTGATGCTAAAATATATGCAACATTAATAGGATGAGTAATATATTCTTCCCCATTATTTCTTTTCATGCCATCATATATTATTTTAGCTTGTTCATAATATTTATTAATAAAATCAATATATACGGTATCCATATATGTATTTAATAATTCTATTAAATCATTATAAGTATAATTTTTTATTATTTTCACTTCCTTTCATTAGAAGTTACGAATTTATTCCTTTAATTTTTAATTCTTCTATTTCATCATCCTCATCATCTGGTTTTTCCATACTTTTCTTTTCAAGCATTAACCAAATTTTAGGACCAATTAATAATGAAGATATTGTACCAGCAATTAGCCCTATTAATATAGCAATATTAAATGTTAAGATATCATTTAAACCAACACAAAGTAATGTTACTATTGCTACTATTGTTGTAATACTAGTCCATATATTTCTATTAATTGTTTGGATTGATGATGTGTTTACTAAATTTGTAAGTTCTTCTTTAGTTAATCGTTTTTTATTTCTATAAAGTGTCTTTTTATTTTCTCTAATTCTATCAAATACAACTATCGTATCATTTATTGAGTAACCAATAATTGTAAGTAGAGAGGCAATAATTATAAAATCTACTGATATATTAAATATTGCAAATATAGAAAGTATTATAAGTACATCATGTAATAACATTAATATTCCACTAATAGCATAATTTATATTAAATCTAATAGCTACATAAATTATAATTGCAATAAGTGAATAAATTAATGATTTAATTGCATTTTTAGTTAGGCTTTCTGTTACAAGTGTACTAATTTCATTAGATGATGTTTCTATTCCTAAATCATTTAATTTATTTTTAACGGCTAATTCTTTTTCTTCATCTAATATTTCATTTAATACAACATATCCTTCTTTTTTAGTTCCAATATAATAGTCATAATCTCTAACATCATAACCCTTTACTATTTCATTTACTTTATTAAAATCAATATCATTTGAAGATGATAAATTAATATTTGTTCCACCTGTAAAATCTACTCCAAAATTAAATCCTTTAAATATTACAAAGCAAATACCAAGTACAATTATTATGGAAGAAGCAATCATTGGATATTTAGCAATTTTTACATAATTAATTTCTTTCTTTTTACTTGATGCTCCAAATAATAATTTTTGTTTATCTTTAAATACATTAGATTTAACAAATGCATTTAATATTAATCTATATAATAGTACTGTAGTTAGTGCTGTTACTAAAATAGTAATTAATAACATAGTTGCAAAACCTTTAACAGATGATTCACCAAATATATATAGAATAACTCCTGCGATGAATGTTGTGATATTAGCATCTATTATAGAAGTTAAACTACTTTTATTTCCTTCTTTATATGCTACATTTAATTTTTCACCTTTAGAAAGTTCATCTTTAACTCTTTCATTAGCAATAATAATTGAGTCTACTGCCATACCAATACCTAATATTAATGCTGCAATACCAGTAAGTGTTAGTACTCCATCTACTCCATTAAATAACAAGAATACTAAAATCATATATACAAATAAACATACACTACTAATAACACCACTTAATCTATATTTAACTATTAATATAAGTGAAATTATAGCAAATGCAATTATTCCAGCAATACCAGTTTTTAATATAGTTTCTTCACCAAAAGATGGAGATACACTTCTTGGAGTTGCTTCTTCTGTAAGTTTAGTTGGAAGAGAACCACTATTAATTAAATCTACTAAATTTTGTGCTTCTTCTTTAGTAAAACTACCTTCAATTACTACACTACTACTATTAAGTCCTTCATTAACATAAGCTTCTGATATACATTTACTATTAGATGTTCCACATTCACTTGTAAGAGTACTATATGAATCAGTTTCACTATCAAAGTCAAGCCAAGTAATCATTTTATTATTTCCATCACTTTTTTCACTTAATTCTTTAGTAACTTCATAAAATTTAGTCGTATCACTAACATCTAATTTAACTTGATATTGAAATGTTTTTTCATTTTGTGATAAAGAGGCACCATGACGACCAAGTATATCACTAGTTAAAAGTAAGTTATCATTAACATCTCTAAAAGAAAGTACTGCTGTTGTACTAATTCTATTTCTTGCTTCTTCTTCATTTGATACACCTGGAAGTTGTATTCTAATTAAATTATCTCCTTCAACAGTAATAACTGGTTCTGATACTCCTAATGTATCAATTCTATTAACTATAGCTTTATATGTATTTTCTAAATCATCTTGTGTTAGGGTATCTCCTTCTTCAAGTGGTTCTATATTATATAAAATTTCAAATCCACCTTGTAAATCAATACCATAAGAAATATTATTAATAATTGGTTTAATCATAAATGATCCAAATAAAACTATAAGTACTAAAACTAAAATTGGTTTAATTAATTTTTTCATAAATTCCTCCTAGATTAAGTTGTTCACAATATCTTTTTTATCTTCATTATTTTTTAATTTATCTAATTTTTCCATAACATAATCATTTATTTTATAATTATCAGCATTTAATATATCATTTATTAATTCATGAAGTTCTAAATTAACTTTATTATTCCATACATTATCTACTAAATAATTCCATATATCTCTCATAGTTACAAAATTAAAATTTAATCTTCTAATTTCTTTTAATTTAGAATATAATGCAGGTTTACTTCTATTATAAAGTTCTTTTAAATCTCTAAACTCAATTTTATCTTCCATAAAATTCACCTTCTTTAATTATACAATATATGTTTAAAAAAATAAACTAATAAAATTGATTAAAAAAATAATTCGCTTTTACAGGAATTATTTTAATTATTTAAACAATTTAATATTTCAGTATCTTTATTAATTAAAGTAGATTTATATTTTTTATCTGAAGAACTAGTACCAATATCATAAATATTAATAACATTATTATCAAGTATAACTATTTCAAACTTATCATTTTGAACAATTAAGTCAATTATTTCTCCTTTATCATTTAATTTTAAATAATATTTTTTATCATTTGAACTTAAATCAAGAGGATTTGTTTTACTATCATAACATAAATTAACTTTATTATTTAATGAATCTGTTAAAAATTGTGTTTTAGCATTATATATAATTGAAGTAACTTCACTTATAAAAGTACTTTCAAGTATAGAATTATTTTCTTTTTCTTGTTCATTTGTATTATTTGTTTTTAATTTTACTGCTACAATTATAATAGCTAAAAGTACTAAAATTAATAATATTTGTAATAATGAAAATCCTTTATTATTCATTTTATTCCTCACTAAATTTTTCTTCTGTTATTTTAAGTACTTGTTCTAAATAACATTTACCACATAAAGCTTCATATTTAACTTCATTTTCACCATCAATTGCTACTTGATCTCCACTTGAAGTGAACTCTCCATTTACTATTCTTCCATTAAATCTAGCTCTTCTTCCACATTTACATATTGTATGTAATTCTTCCATATCATCAGCTATTTCAAATAATCTTAAACTGCCTGGAAAAGAAATAGTCTTAAAGTCACTTCTAAGTCCATAACAAATAACTGGTCTATCTTTTAATTTAGTAAACATAAATAATTCATCTACTTGATCTCTAGTTAAAAATTGAGCTTCATCTACAAATATACAAAATACGGCTTTATCTATATTATTTAAATATGTACTTAATTTTTCATCTTGGCTTATTAAATGATCTACTTTTCTTTTAAGACCTAATTTTGATATTATTTTATCATTTCCTTTAGTATCAACTTTAGGTTTTAAAATTAATATTTTCATTCCTTTTTCTTCATAGTTATGAGCAGCTTGTAATAAAAGTGTAGTTTTTCCTGAATTCATTGTCCCATATCTATAATATAATTTACTCATAATATCCTCCTATTTTAGTTTTCTAGTATAATCATTTTTATGTAAGTTTTCACTTAATTCATTTCTTATTTTAACAAGTATTGATTTTCTATATTTTTTTAATGTACTAGAACTTTCTTTATTATTTTTTTCTAATTCTTCTTTATAAGCAATTAATCTATCTTTAATACTATTATTTTCTTTATTATAATCATAATTAGTTATTTTAAGTACTTTTTCTAAATAACATTTACCACATAATGATTCATACTTAACTTCATTTTCTCCGTCAATTGCAACTTGTTCTCCACTTGATGTGAACTCTCCATTTACAATTCTAGCATTAAATTTAGCTCTTTTTCCACATCTACATGTAGTATACATCTCTTCCATAACATCTGCAATTTCAAATAATCTTTTACTACCAGGAAATGCATTAGTTTTAAAGTCACTTCTAAGACCATAACATATTACTGATATGTCTTTTAATTTAGTAAATTTATATAATTCATCTATTTGTTCTTTTGATAGAAATTGTGATTCATCTACAAGTACACATGAAATATCATTACTTATAGATTTTAAATAAATAGATAAATCTTCATCTGGATGTATTAAATAATCTACTTCTCTTTCAAGTCCTATTCTTGTAACTATTTTATTATCCCCTTTAGTATCAATACCAGGTTTCAATATTAATACTTTCATTCCTCTTTCCTCATAGTTATGAGCAACTTGTAATAATAATGTAGTTTTTCCTGAATTCATTGCTCCATATCTGTAATATAATTTATTCACTTCTCTTCCCTCCTTGGAAAACAATCATAATATACTTTTTTTATTCTTTCATTAGTGACATGTGTATATATTTCAGTAGTTCTAAGACTTGAGTGTCCCAGTAATTCTTGTACTATTTTAATATCACATCCATTATTTAACATATCAGTGGCAAATGTATGTCTTATAACATGTGGTGTTACATGTACTTTAATAGATAATTTATTCATTATATTATCTATTATATATCTAACACCTCTATCAGTTAAATTACCACCTCTACTATTAGTAAATAAATAATTTTCTTCATTCTTTTTATGAGTAGACATATATTCTTTTAATGCATCTTCTGCATATTCACCATAATATACAACTCTTTCTTTATTTCCTTTTCCACAAACTCTAATTCTTCTATTATTAAAATCAATATCACTATATTTAATATTTACAAGTTCACTAACTCTAACTCCAGTAGCATAAAGCATTTCAATTATTAATTTATCTCTAATACCATCACTATCATTTAATGATTCTTTTAATATTTCAAGTAAATCATTATAATATACAAATTTAGGCAATCTTTTTTCTAATTTAGGATATACAATTTTAACAAGTGGATAATCTTTTTTATCAATATAATTATTTAAATATAAAAATTTATAAAATGTTTTAAATGTACTTATTTTTCTCCTAACAGAAGTTGGTTTTTCCTTTTGTAAATTTAAATAATCTAAATAATCTCTAATATCTTCTTCAGTTACTTTAACTAAATCTTTATGAACAAACATATAAAAATAATATAAATCATTTAAATATGAAATATATGAATTATCAGAATAATTTTTAGTTTTTAAATAATCACTAAAAGATTTAATAACATCTAAATTTTCAAACTTTTCCTTATCCATAATTTAATTATAAATTATTTTTAAAAAAATAAAAAGACAAACATAAAAAAAATAGTTATTTAATATTTCAAAATAACTACTTTAAAAAGTTAAGGAGTAAGAACCATACGAGTGCCATCATTAGCATGCACACCTCCAGGATTAAGATGAAAGTAAAATTGACCAGTAAGAGGTGTTTGAGTACAGTAACCTCCACGACCAAACCAAGCAGAAGAACCATGAGGAAATGTTGCATAGTCAGCATACCATGTACTTTGATAGTTTGAAGAATTATTACCCCAAAATGGTCCCATTTCCCCTGTTGCATCTCCAAGGATTCTATATTTATATGAAGTATATGATGTAACTAATTTTGAATATTTGTCTAAATATATTTCATATGTTTTGTCTGTTACAATATTTATCATTCCACTTGTTGTTAGACTTACATCATCAATATATGATGCCATATATTCCCAAGCACCACCACTCATATCATAAATACCAGTTATATTTCCAGTCGTTGATGCAGTATACCCTATATTAGTATTCCATTTTGAATTTTCTGTTGTACTAGCTGTCGCATCTTTCTCGTTTGCTGCATATCCTGTTAAAAGATTACTATTATTATTTATTCTTACCTCATCTTTTATTCCATATTTTGAGTGTGACAAGTAGGCTACTGCTCCCCACTCTGTATTCTTCATCATATGACTATCTAAACTTCTATTAAAATTGTAAGCATTCATAAATAAATTGTAGAGTATTGAACCTCTCCATGAGTATACGGTAGGCTTTACTATTAAATTTGCTGGTTTTTCTTCATTTACTTGTGCATTTGCTTTTGTCCATGTAGCTATATTTTCACCAGTTATAGGTTTTGTTGTATCACTATTTTGATTATATCCTGTTTCAAATTTTCCTACCCAGAATCCATTTGATGGTATACTTAAAAATGCTGGATGTGTCATTAAGTCCCCAACTTGACAATCTTTTGTGGCTCCACTTGCTCTTGATAATCCACTTTCCATTGGTGTTATACATTCACCTTCTACTTCACTTGTTGTCCTTGTTCCAAATTCTATCTCTATTTCTCTTATTTGACTTTCTGGTTTTGTATCTTGAGCACTATCATAATCTCCCATATTAAATATTCTATAACTATATTTTGGTATCCATACAAAATATGCCCTTATATCACTTTCTAATATTGTATCTCCTGCAATGTATTCTTTACTTGGTGTGTCTACTAATATTACTGCATTTGCCCATCTCTTTTCAGTATATTTATACCATTCATCATATTCATGTGCATATGTTACTGCTCCTGTATCTGATAATATTACTGGTATCATTCCATTTCCTAGTACTGGATCAGCTCCATTTAATTCACTTTCTGTGTATTTTGTTTTTGATTTTTCTCCACCTACTAGTTCATTTCCATCACAATCAGTTATACTTGTTTTTGCTTCACTTACTTTATATTTCTTTCCTATGTCTTCTCTTTGTATTCCATTTGTATTATTTGCTATTAATTCATTTGATTCATCTCTTGCAGATATTTCTATTATTTTTCCTTTATCATTAAATTTAACTACATACAATATATTACTTCTTCCATCTAAATTTAATACATTTGTACTACTATCAAAACATCTTATTTCTTTATTTCCAATTGAAGAAGATACATATTTATCTTCAGCACTTCTTATTATATTTTGTACTTCACGGGTAAATGTATTTACTTTTGCATCTCTAAACATTTTTAAAACATTTGGAAGTGCTATAATTACTAATATTGCTAGTATCGCGATGACTGCTAAAAGTTCTACTAATGTAAAACCATTTCTATTTTTCATTTGATTACCTCTTCTCTATTTTTACTCCCTTATTATATCGTATATATATATATATATCAAGAGGCACATAATTATTTTTACATCTTAGTTTATAATAAAAGAAACTATTTCATAACTTGAAATAATTTCTTTAATCTATATAAACACTTTCCCCACTTAAGTGGTTGGTGGCTCTATAAGTATTTTATGGATTACATGTAATAAGTTTACTAAAATTGATTTTAAGAGAAGGATGATTATATTAAATAAATTACGGGATTTTATACCTTTATAATTAAGATAACTATATTAATTATATAATTATCTATAATATATTATTCTAATTTCGTATTTGTTTTTAATTAATTTTAATCATATATTGGTAATTTTTTTGTAGTGTCTATAATATCATAAAAATTTATTATTGACAAATCTTAGAATGTCATATAACTATACTATATTCTCTTGTTATAATTCTTTTATCACTGCAATATTCAACAATATATTTATTATCTTTTTTACAAATTATTATGCCAATAGTTTTATCTTGATTAAATGTCTTTATCTTTTTATCAATATAATTCATATATATTTGAATTTGACCTATATGTTCTTTTTTTAATTCTGTAACTTTTAGTTCAATTACAACATAACAATTATATTTAATATTATATAAAAGTAAATCTATATAATTATAAACATTTCCTACTTTAATTTTATATTCACTTCTAATGAATGAAAAACCATTTCCAAGCTCATTCATAAAAGATTCTATATTTTCTAATATTAATTTTTGTAATATTTTTTCAGATATATTTTCATAATCATCAATACTTTTAATTAATATTGGATTTTTAACATAATCAATAACACTTGTTTCCTTATTGTTTATTAATTTATTTTTTGTTTCTTCATCTAATCTTCTATATTCACTATTTTTTATTTTATTTCTTAACTCTCTTATTGTTAAATTTTGACATTCACATATATTTATATAATATTTAATTTCATTAATATTTTTAAGTGGTAACAATTCAATATAATGTCCATATGACAATTGTTGCGACACTGTCGCAACTTTTTCTAAAAGTAAATAAAATTTTTTCATTCTCGTAAGTGAAGAAAATGTATATCCTTTTCCTAATTCAGCAGTTAATCTTTTTGAATATTCTTTAATTATATATTTACCATAATGTTTACCTGCTTCATTCAACATTTTTCCAACATTATAATATGTTATTAACTCATTTTTACTTTTACTATAAGTTTTAATTTTCTTTGTTATTTCATTATTAATTAACTCACTTTTTATTTCATTATAATAATTCATAATTTTCCTTTCTATGGTAAATAAGTTTTTATATTTAATTTATTATTGAATTTTATTTCAATTGTACCATTATAATCAGTTCTATAAATTTTACTATTCACTAAATTATTCAAGACTTCACTACTTGGATGATTATATCTATTATTTTTACCAACTGAAATAATAGAATATTTAGGATTAATAATACTAGTAAAATATTTATTAGTTGATGTATTAGATCCATGATGTGATACCTTTAAAAAATCTATATTATTTAAATTATAATTATTTATTAAATCTTCTTCTCTTTTACTACTAGCATCCCCCATAAATAAAAATTTATAATTATTAATTTCTGTATAAATAACATTTGAATTATCATTTTCATTATCATAAATATCTGTATTTAAAAATTGTAAATTTATATTATCAACATTTAAATAATTTAAATTACTATCATATTTTATATTTTTTGATTTAATAAATTCTAATAAAACACTCTCTAAATTATTAAATGAACCTTTATTAAAAATAACTTCACTTACTTTAAAATTATTTAATAAATCAATTGAATATCCCATGTGATCTGTATCACCATGTGAAAGAATTAAATAATCTATTTTTTTTATTCCAATACTTTTAAAAAATGGAATAATATTTGAAGTCATTAAATTAAATTCTTTATTTCTTTTCTTCCATTCTTCCTTTTTACTATCTATAATACCACCAGTATCTATTAATATAGTTTTATTATTTTTAGTTAATATTAAACTACTATCACCTTGTGATACATCTAAATAATAAACATAAGTATTTTTATTAAAATATGGTTTTATATAAATAATTAATAAGAATAAAAATAAAACATAAATTAATTTTTTATATTTTTTTATTATTAAAATAAGTAAGATATAATAAACTACTATTTCAAATATATTAAACTTTGGAAAATAAATTGTTAAATTTAAAATCTTTGTACTAATTAAAGAAATAGTTTCCATAATATTTGTAAATATATTTAATATAAAACTAAGTCTTTTAAATAACAAACAAATTAATGATAATGGAAAAACTATTGAACTTACAAATGGTATAAATATTAGATTGTTAATAAAACCAATTATATTTATTTCATAACTTAAATTTATTATAATTGGCAGACTTGATAAAAATGAAAAAAGACTTATTTTTAATAAAGAATATTTATCTATTTTAATATTTTCATTTACAAATAATATAAAAAATGTAATTGTAAAAGATAATATAAATCCAGTATTAAATATATAATTTGGATTAATTAATATTAAAATAATAAATGTTAAATATAATAAATTTTTAGGTTTAATATAAAAATAATATATTTCATTAATATTAGATAACATAAAAAATATTACTGCTCGTAATATTGATGGAGAAAATGATGCTATAAATGAAAAAAATAATAAAAATATACTACTAAATATAAAAGATAATTTTTCATTAAATTTCAACTTTTTTAATATAAATAAAAGTATTGAAGAAAACATAGATACATGAAGACCAGATAATGCAAATAAATGAGTAACACCATTTATTTTATAATTATTATAACTATCATTATTTATCCGTGTACTATCACCAAGAATAAATGCAAACATATAATTATTATATTTCATATTATTAATTCTTTTATAAAAATAATTTTTAATTTTATATAATATATTTTTATTAGTTTCTATTTTTTTAAAACTTTCAATATTTAAAATATATTTAATATTTTTATGATATAAATATTTTTTATAATTAAATGTATTTGGTATTGTATTATTATTTGGAATAGTTAAACTACCTTTTATTTTAATAGTATCATTTAATGAATAATTATTTATAAAATCATTTTTTTCACTTTCCATTTTAAAATAATATGTCCCTATTAAATTATTGTTTAATGTTAAATTAAGTTTATCTCCATCTATTTTATAATTAATAATTTTAACCGTAAAATTAGTTTCATTAATATTATAAATACTTTCTATTTTAAATGTTAAATTATATATTAATAAATAAAATATAGTTAAAAATAGTAATATTATATAAAATGAATCACACAGTAATATTTTCCTTAATCTTAGAGAAAAGTGTTTCACTAATACCACTTACATTAATAATATCTTCTATTGATTTAAAATTACCATTTTTTTGTCTATATTCTATTATAGCACTTGCTTTAGCATCTCCAATACCATCTATAGTTTTTAACTCATCAATACTCGCAGTATTTATATTTATTTTAGTATTTGTATTATTTTGATTTTTATCTTTTTGTTCTTCTTTTTTTTCTTCCTCTTTTTCTTCATTATAACAAGCATCATTTTTTACTTCTTCACATACACATGGAGTTTCAACATAAACTATATTTTCTTTTTTAGCGGTCTCTATTTCAGTATTTGAATATACTACTACTACATCTCCATCTTCTAATAATTTAGATAAATTAATAAATCTAGTATTTGCTTTATCAGTTATACCACCAGATGCTTCCACTGCATCAATTACTCTTGAATTATTATTTAATTTATATACTCCTGGATTTGCAACTTCACCTTTTACATCTACATAAATATATTCTTTTACTTCTTTTGTTGTACTAGATTCTTTTATAATATTACTTTCAATATTGTTATTATTTTTTTCAATATTTTTAATTGTATAAAATAAATAAGTAAAAGAACCTATAAATAAAATTATAATTATTGTTGGAAATATTAGCTTTTTAATATTTATTTCTCCTAATAAATTTGATAAGTATTCAATTATATCATCCATAACACTCCTTTCTTCCCTCTACTATATTATTAGCCATAAAAAAAGAAAACACTTCTTTTTTAAATGTTTTCTTATAATTTTTTATAGTTCAACTGATTTTGATTTATAACTTAATACTAAGTATGCAAGTGAAAATGCAACTAAAGTAATTAATAATAATACTGCAACATTTTCAACACCTGTTTTTGGATTATAAACTAAATCAAATGATTTTTCTAAATCTAAATTAACAATTTTTCCACCAGACATAACATTTTGAGCTAGAGGATATAATGCATAATAAATTCTACCTCTATTTGTTGCTGGTTCAAATGCAGATGCTCCTTTTAAAGTTAATTTAATTGAAACATTTGCTATTTTTTCTTTTTTATTACATTCAATATAGAATGGTTTATTTGGTTCAATTTGATTAATTACTGTACCATTTTCATCAACAATTTTAATTCCATCTTTATTTGCATTAGTTATAGTTAATTCAACATTTCCACCACTTAGAACATCATATGATGCTTTATATGGTCCATATGTATAAGCTGAATCAGTTTCTTTAAATATTTCTTTTCCACTAGCAGGTTGTTCTAAATTTAATTTGTTAGTGAAATTTAATGTACTATAACCATTGTATTCTTCTCTATCTTTAATTAAGAATTGATATAATTTATTTAATTCTTCACTTCCTACTAAAGTATTACCTAATTTTTTACCATCATTGTTAATACCATCGTATACTTTCCAAATAGAATATTGTATTGTTGAATATACATAATTTTTTAAATATCCATCAATGTTACCATCATTAATAGATTTATCTAGAGTCTTTAATTCTTCTTTTAATTTTACACTATCAACTCCAGCATAATCTAATGAAGTATTTAATGGCATTGTAGGATATGAGTGTTCTAAAATCCATAATGCATGATCATAAGTTCTATCATTCATTTTTGTAGTTGTATATTTATCTAATACTGCATCTTCTAATTTGAATTTTAATGTATAAGTAGAAACATCACTTTTAGCTAAATCTTTAGCTGGTATTTCTAATTGTCCACCTCTTAAATCATGATATGTAACTTTTTGTACATCAATTGTTATTTCTTTTCCAGCTCTTAAATCTTCTAATGTAGTTTTAGCATCTTTACCACCAGAAATAGTGTAATCAACAACTGGATCTACTGAATATCCTTTTGCTTTTTCTAATGCATCATATAATCCACTATTATTTAATAATGCTGCTAAAATATAAATTTTTAATTTATCTTCCTCTGTTTTTCCAGAATCTAATGCTTCTGCTGCTACTGCTGCAGCTGAATTAAAATAACCATATTGTGGATATTTTAAATCTCCATCTAAACAATATGCAGTAAACCATTTATCTCCTAAAACTGCAAGACCACTTTTAGTAGTATCAAAACTTTCAGTTAAAATAATTTTTTGCATATTAGTATGTCCTGCAATATACTCATTATCATTACCATCAACAGTAAATTTAATTTTACTAAAATCAAATTTTTCAGTTAATGCTGCATATAATTGTGAGTTTTCTTTTGGAATATCAACTGGTGCTTGTGCATCTGTGTCTATAGGAATTTCTAATAATGTTGCATTAACATTTAATGTTAAAACAGAAAACACAAAAAATGTTAATAAGCTTAATGTTAATTTTTTCTTCATATCTTCCTTACTCTCCTTTACTTTACAAAATAATTTTATCATTATTTTTTATAAAGTACAATAAAAAAAGAAAATTTTTAACACTTTATTGATACAAAATTTTCTTTTTAATGATTTTTTATTTATGAATTATAAAAATTATATTAAATATTAATCTTTTAATTTATAAATATATTTTTATATAAATCTATTAAAAAATTAAAGGACAAGAATCATACGAAAGCTATGATGATTAACAGGTGCTCCAGTATAGTGATGAAAGTTAAACTGACCAGCATCATTAGTATTACTAATGTAGCCACCACGAAAGAAAATAGGATTAGTCTCATCAATAAAAATTGCATTATCAGTATACCATGTACTTTTATTATTATAGAATGGTCCCATTTCTCCTGTTGCATCTCCGAGTATTCTATATTTATATGCCGTAGCTGAAGTAATTAATTTTGAATATTTATCTAAATATTTATTATATTCTTCATTTGATACTATACTTTCCATTCCACTTATTGTTTGTGGTAATCCATCAATATATGATGCCATATATTCATATGCTCCACCACTCATATCATATACTCCAGTTATATTTCCTGTAGTACTAGCTAATTTTCCAGTATCTGTATTCCATTTTGAATTAGTTGCATATCCTGTTAAAAAATTACTATTTTTATTTATACTTACTTCATTTTGTATTCCATATATAGAGTGTGATAAATATGCTACAGCTCCCCATTCTGTATTTTTCATTGTATGACTATCTAGGTTTCTATTAAAATTGTAGGCACTCATAAAGACATTATATGCTGTTGTATATCTCCATGAATATATATTTGGTTTTACTATTATATTTGTTGGATTTTCTGCATCTATTTGTGCTTGTTCTTTTGTCCAAGTAGATATATTTTCATCAGTTATAGGTTGACTTGGATCTTCATTTTGATTATAGCCTGTTTCAAATTTTCCTACCCAAAATCCATTTGATGGTATTGATAAGAATGCTGGATGTGTCATTAAGTCTCCAACCTGACAATCTTTTGTGGCATTCTTTGCTCTTGAAAGTCCACTTTCCATTGGTGTTATACATTCACCTTCTGCTTCTCCTGTTGTTCTTGTTCCAAATTCTATCTCTATTTGTTGAGCACTACTTTTTTCTGGTTCACTACTTTCTAATCCTTCATAATCTCCCAAATTAAATATTCTATAACTATATTTTGGTATCCATACAAAATATGCCCTTATATCACTTTCTAATATTGTATCTCCTTCAGTATACTCTTTACTTGGTTTGTCTACTAGTATTACTGCATTTGCCCATTTCTTTGATGAATATTTATACCACTCATCATATTCATGTGCATATGTTACTACTCCTGTATCTGATAACATTACTGGTATCATTCCACTTCCTAGTACTGGATCAGACCCATTTAATTCACTTTCTTTATATACTACTTTTTCTCCACTTGTTAACTCATTTCCTCTACAATCTAATATTTGTGTTTTTGCTTCATTTACTTTATACTTTTTTCCTATGTCTTCTCTTTGTATTCCAAGTGAATTATTTGCTATTAATTCATTTGCCTCATCTCTTGCCCTTACCTCTATTATCTTTCCTTTATCATTAAATTTAACTACATACAATATATTACTTCTTCCATCTAAATTTAATGCATTTGTACTACTATCAAAACATTTTATTTCTTTATTTCCAATTGATGAAGATACATATTTATCTTCAGCACTTCTAATTATATTTTGTACTTCACGAGTAAATGTATTTACTTTTGCATCCCTAAACATTTTAAGCACATTAGGCAAAGCTATGATTACTAGTATTGCTAAAATTGCTATTACAGCTAAAAGTTCTACTAATGTAAAACCTTTTCTATTTTTCATTTTGATTACCTCTTCTCTATTCTATATGTTTTATTATATCTTATATACTCAAATATTATCAAGAGGTACTTTTATATCTTGACAATTTTAAATCTTTGAAATTAAAAAATAAAAATTTCCACTTTAACTAAATGGAAATTTTATTTAATTTTACTCTTCTTTTTTAGAATTTTTATCTTTTGGTTTCTTTTCTTCTTTTGGTAATAATTCTTTTCTTGATAAGTTTAATTTACCTTTTCTATCATAACCAATTGCTTTAACTACAATTTCATCTCCAACTTTAAGAATATCACTTGGATGATTTACTCTCTTATTATCAAGTTGAGATACATGAACTAGTCCTTCACAACCTGGCCATAATTCTACAAAAGCACCAAAGTCTTGAATATCTACTACTTTTACTGTATATACTTTTCCAATTTCAACTTCTTTTGTAATATCTTCAATCATAGAAATTGCTTTATCTAAAACTTCTTGTTTCATGTGATAGCATATTACATTTCCATCATCATCTATATCAATCTTAACAGCATCTTTATGATTTACTGATGGAACATTACTTGATTCTAATATAATCTTAGTAATAGTTTCTCCACCTTTTCCAATAACATCTTTAATTTTTTCTGGTTCTATTTTCATAGTTCTAATTTTAGGTGCATATGGTGATAATTCATGTCTTACTTCTGGAATAGTATTTTCCATAACATCAAGTATTTTCATTCTTGCTTTATGTGCTTTTTCTAAAGCTTCTCTTAATACTTCTTTAGTAACACCTTTAATTTTAATATCCATTTGAAGAGCTGTAATTCCTTTTCTAGTACCAGCTACTTTGAAGTCCATATCTCCCATATGATCTTCAAGTCCTTGAATATCTGTTAAAATTGTATATTTAGAGTCACATGTTCCATCTTCTGTAATAAGTCCCATTGCAATTCCTGCAACTGGTGCTTTAATTGGTACACCTGCAGCCATTAATGACATACATCCAGCACAAATACTTGCTTGACTAGATGAACCATTACTTTCTAATACTTCAGATACTACTCTTACTGTATATGGGAATTCTTCTTGAGATGGCATAACTTGTAAAAGTGCTCTTTCTGCTAGAGCTCCATGTCCTATTTCTCTTCTACCAGGTGCTCCATATCTTCCTGTTTCACCAACACTAAATGCTGGGAAGTTGTAATGGAAAATAAACTTTTTAGAGTCTTCAAGTCCAAGTCCATCTAAAATTTGTTCTTCATTTTGTGCACCAAGTGTAGTAATAGCAAGTGCTTGAGTTTGTCCTCTTGTAAATAATGCACTACCATGTGTTCTTGGAAGTAAATCTACGGCTGCTGATAATTCTCTTATTTCATCCATATCTCTTCCATCTGGTCTTATATGTTCATTTGTAATAAGTCTTCTAACTTCATTACCCTCAATTTCATCAGCAACTTTTTTAACAAGTTTTAAATTACTTTCTAAATCTTCTTCGCCTTCATGTTTTTCACTATAGTGAGTAACAGCCATTTCTTTTACTTCATCAATTCTAGCATACTTTTCAAGTTTATCTTTAATTTGAATAGCTGCAATCATATCTTCTTTGATATCATCTTCTACTTCACTTCTTAATTCATCTGGTATAGTAGCTAGTGTAACTTCTATTTTTTCTTCTCCTATTTCACTTATAATGTCTTCTTGGATCATACATAACTCTTTAACTGCTTCATGACCAAACATTAATGCTTCTAACATTTCTTCTTCACTTACTTGTTTAGAACCACTTTCTACCATGTTAATAGCATCTTTAGTACCAGCAACAGTTAAATTAATTGTACTTCTTTCCATTTCTTCACAAGTTGGGTTAATCTTAAGTTCCCCATCAATTTTACCAACTATTACTCCAGATACTGGACCATCAAATGGAATTGAAGAAATACAAAGTGCTAGAGATGAACCAAACATTGCAGTCATTTCTGGTGTTCTATCTGGGTCTACACTTAAAACTGTATTTACAACTTGTACTTCATTTCTAAAGTTTTCATCAAACATTGGTCTTATAGGTCTATCAATAACTCTTGCAGTAAGAGTTGCTTCATCTGTTGGACGACCTTCTCTTTTAATAAATCCTCCTGGGATTTTACCAACAGAATATAGTTTTTCCTGATAAAGGATTGTTAATGGGAAGAAGTCTGCAGTTGATACATTATTACTCATAACAGCTGTAGATAATATAACTGTATCATCATATCTTACAAGTACTGCACCACCTGCTTGTTTAGCTAATTCTCCATGCTCTATTACCAATTTCCTACCTTGAAAATCATATTCAAATACTCTTTTCATATACTTCTCCTCTCTTAAAGTAAAAGGCACTTAAAACAAGTGCCTACTTTCTTAAATTTAATTTTTTGATAAGTTCACGATATCTTTGTACATCTTCTTTTTTTAGATAATCAAGTAAACTTTTTCTTTTTCCTACCATTTGTAGTAGTCCACGGTTAGTGTGATAATCATGTGTATGTTCTTTCATATGTTCTGTTAATCTATTGATTCTTTCAGTTAAAAGAGCAACTTGTACTTCAACACTACCAGTGTCTTTTTTGTTTCTAGCGAATTCTTCTATAATAGAAGTTTTCTTTTCTTTACTTAATGCCATTTTAAAACATCCTCCTTTTCCTAAATATCCGTATATCCTAAGTATAGAATCAGAGACTTTCTAAACTGGGGACAACTTCTAGTTAATAATACTATAATTTTAAATAAAAATCAACATTTTTTTACTTAATATCAAAATATAATGTTATACTTTACAAAATTATATTGTAGTGTTATACTATACTTAAGAACATTTTATTAAAGTATTTATTTATTCAAAAAACACTACAAATAGAATAATAGATTTACATCTTTTTATTCATATAACTAATTATTGGTTAGTTCCTTAAAATACTTAATATAATGTTCTTTTTTTATAAATTTAAAAAGACAATAAAAATTTTCTTAATTATATAATAGTTCATCTCCTGATTTTAGCATTGTTATTATACTTATTCCATAACCTAATTTAACATTATCAATTACAACATTTGTAACTGCTCCGATTAATTTATTATTTTGAATTATTGGCGATCCACTCATTCCTTGAACTATACCACCTGTTTTATTTATTAAATCTTTATCTGTAACTTCAAAACTAAAAGCTTTTTGAGTATCTTTTTTATTATAATATTTATCTATTATATTAATATTATATTTTTTTACTTCATTATCTTTAGTAACTGTTAAAATGTAAGCATTTCCTTTATTAATTTCAGAGAATTCTGCAACTTCCATAGTATTTTTATTTGGAAGTGATGAAGTATAAAATCCATATATACCAGTATTTATATTTTTAGATATTGTTCCAATTTTTTTATTATATAAAATATTAGCATTCTTACTTCCTACTTTTCCATTTCTACTTTTATTTATATTAGTAACTTTACTAAGTAAAATATTACCATCTTTAACTTCAATTCTATCATTAGTTTCACTAAGTATTATCTCATGTCCTAAAGAACCATAAACTTTAGTTATTGGATCTATATATGTAAGTGTTCCAAGTCCAGTAACACTATCCTTTATATATAATCCTGTTTTATATACGGAATTTTCTACTTCTAGCTTTAATTTAGTTTTTACACTTTTATTATTTCTTATAACTTCTACATCAACACTTAATGAATCAGTAATTTCTTTATTTATTACATTAGTAAGTTCACTAATAGAAGATACTTCTTGATTATTTATTTTTGTTATTCTATCACCTATTTTTATATTATCTTTAGCAATATATTTACCATTTACTTTATAATAAGCTACTACTATTAGCCCATCAGAATTTATTTGTATTCCAACACTTTCTCCACCAGGAATTACATTTTTTGAGTATGCAAATACATAAACAGGCAAAAATAAAATAATAAATATAGTAATAATCACTTTTTTCATGATATCACCTCATTATTATTTTTAACTTATTTTATATATTTAACTAACCAATTATTAGTTAACCAAATATTTCTATATTATTTATTCTTCTATTTCAAAGTCTGAAATTTTACCATTTTCATCCACTATTTTATTAATAGTAGTAGTTGCAGTATTTAACTTTTTTTCACAAAAATCTATTAATTTCATAGCTTCTGTATATTTAGAAATAGACTTATCCAAGTCAAGTTCACCACTTTCAAGTTCTGAAACTATTGTTTCAAGTTCTCTTACTGCATCTTCAAATTTTTTTTCTTTTTTACTTTCACTCATTTTTACTTACTCCTTTTACATTTGCGGTAATTTTTCCATTTTTTACCATTATATTAATTTCATCATTTATTTTTAATGTATTAATATCTTTAATAATTTCATTATCTTTATATACAATAGAATAACCTTTATCAATTATATTTTTAGGATTTAATAATTCTAGTTTTAATTTTAATGTATTTACTCTATTTAAATTATTTTCAATAGTTTTATTTGCTAATTTACCAATATTTTCCTTAAGCATACTAATTTTTTGACTTTTAATTTCATATAACATTTTAGGATTATTAAGTATATAATTTGATTTATATTTATCTATTATATGTTTATAATTATCTAAATAATTATTAATATAGTTATTTAATCTATCATATAAATTATCTATTTTTTGTATTTTCATTTCATATAATCTTATAGGATTATTTAATATATAATTTGATTTATATTTATTTAATAA
Source organism: uncultured Bacilli bacterium (assembly GCA_947628895.1). Classification (GTDB taxonomy): domain Bacteria; phylum Bacillota_I; class Bacilli_A; order RF39; family UBA660; genus CAG-1000. Next base: position 1,846 of record CANRBS010000005.1, on the reverse strand, counting down.
TTGATTATAACTAAAAATAATATTATCTATAGATGAATGTGCTCGTGACATTGCATTTTTAAAATACCTTCTTACTTCTTCTATATCAGGTGTTGCAAGAAGTGCTGCTCCTGTTGGAGTTGGTGCTCTTAAATCAGCTACAAAATCACTAATTGTAAAATCTATTTCATGACCAACACCACTAATTATTGGTATTCTACTATTATATATACTTCTTGCTACTATTTCTTCATTAAATGCCCATAAATCTTCAATAGATCCACCACCACGGCCTAGTATAATTGTATCAATATCATCAAATGTATTAGCAAGTTCTATCATTTTAACTATATTTTTTGCTGCATTTTCTCCTTGAACTAATGTTGGAAATAAATATATTTCTGTCATTGGAAATCTTTTATTAATAGTAGAAATTATATCTCTTACTGCTGCCCCTGTTGGTGCTGTTATAACACCGATTTTTCTTGGAACTCTTTTTATTTTTTGCTTATGTTCTTTATCAAATAATCCCTCTTTTGCAAGTTTTTTCTTTAATTCTTCAAATAATACATAAAGATTTCCAACACCATCCAAGCTCATTTCATCTACATATATTTGATAACTTCCACCTATCTCATATACTCCAATTCTTCCATGTACAAGTACAGAGTCACCATCTTTTGGAATATAGTTTACTAATGATCTTGCATAATTAAACATTACTGCATTTATTTTACTTGTTTCATCTTTTAATGAAAAATATAAGTGCCCTCTTCCATGAAATTTAAGATTACTAATTTCACCTTTAAGATAGACACTTCTAAGCTCTTCATTCCCTTCTATTGTATATTTAATTATTTTATTAATATCTGAAACTGTTAGATATTCATTATTCATCTATTACCTCATTATCTCTTACTTTATCAAGAACTGCATTTATTAATTTAACTATTTTATCATCACTATATTTTTTTGCAAGTTCAATAGCTTCATTAATTACAACAACTTTAGGAGTATCATAATATAACATTTCATAAGTACTAAGTCTTAAAATAGCTTTATCAGTTTTACCAAGTCTATCTAAATCCCAATTTTCCAAATATTTACTAATTATTTTATCAATATTATCTATTTTTTCTAAAACACCATTTACAATATCTCTTACAAATTTATTATCTATTTCTAAGTTCTCTTTAAATACATCTTCTAAATCATATGAAATATTATTTTTCATATAAAAATCTATTTGATATAAAATAATCATTATTTTTTCTCTTGCTTCTGTTCTAGTTAACTTCATAATTTCCTCCTAAAAACACTATTAAAATTATAACATTAAAACAATAAAAAAGATATTACTTTTTTGTAAATATCTTATTTATTTGATAAATTTAATGAAATATTATTTTTTCTTTCTTCTGCACGACCACATATATTACTTCTATAAATAAAATCACAAAGTGTTTGATAATATTCTTTATTTAAATTTTTTAATTTCATTTCATTAAATGTATTTATAATTTCTTCTATACTACACTCGCTAAAATTATTAGGATCTATTTTTATTCCTTTTGGTAAGATAATATTTTTTGTATTTGAATCTAATATAATTTTTTCATTTGTAAGCTCTTCTTCTAAAATATTTGGAGTTATTTGTTTAAAATAAATATAATTTAAAATACTTTCATCTTTTAATTCATAATTTTTCTCTTCTACTATTCTTTTATCATGATTTGTTTGCCAAAAACTACAATTTTCTAAATATAATTTTACATATTTTCTTTTCATAAATTAATTCCTCCTTTTCTTAAAGCTACAATATTTTATTACTTATTTCAATTTGTGTCAAGCTTAAAAGAAAATAAGA